>JAEDKN010000002.1 GCA_016295795.1 Bacilli bacterium | reverse complement strand
AATAAAAAGATACGAGTTTAAAAGTTTAAAACCTCGTATCTTTTAATTAGATTTTATTATTATTCATCAGTATAAATTCTATTTTTATTTTCTCTTTATAGTTCTTTTAATCCGTCTCATGAAATTATAAAATTTATTAAATGAAGTAACCGGAAGAGTAAATTCACCAATATATTCAATTACATTCCCACCAAATCCGCGCTTAAATTCATATACTCCATAAAGTGGATTATTCTCTTTTTTAAAATTTCCTGATATTCCATAGAAATTACATGCTTTATAACCTCTTTTATATGCATCTTTTATATGGGCATCATACATTGCATATTTCGGAGTGAATTTTCTATATTTTTCTAAGCTTCCTGAAGTTAAAGTCAAAAATTCATCACCATTCCACATTGATAATAGACACGCTATGTCTTTCCCGTTTGGATACTCTCTTTTGAAATTTTCAGCCTCTTTTACTTCGTTTTGAAGTTTTATCAAACGTTTGTCGCTTGATTCTTTTTGACTCTTTAATTTGGACCCAATCATATCCTTTTCCATCTTACTTAAAATTTCGTTATTCTTTTTTTCTTCTTCTTTTAGATTTTCTTTGGCACATTCTAAATATTTTTCGGGATCCAAGTATGCGAAATATATTGTCATAAGTTCTCCCATGTATTTATACATTTCTCTATAATAATCCAATTTTCTGTAAAAGAAATCTTTTCTAGTCGCAGTATCTTTAAATAACTCTTCCATAATAGGCAAATCTTCTTGCCCACCTTTTCTTACCGATAATCCATTTTTATAAGTTGATTCTAAATTTTTTCTAGTGCTTTTTGAAAATTCTAACTTTTTAATATCATATGGGGCATCTAACATCATACGATATGCAAATCTTACTTGTCTTGCTTCTAAATATAAATTAAATCCAAAGTGTTCAAATCCTAAATCGCATAAGTTTTTAAATGATTCATCGTCTTTTTTTGCCTCATCAATAACGCTGCCATCAGCATCCCTTACTTGATAAACTAAATTAGGATCAATTATAATTTTAAATCCTTTTCTCTTCTTTACAAATTCTTTTAAATTAGTTACAAAGAAACTCAATAATTTCTTATCATGATAATCAACTAAAAAACCTCTTGGAGCATAAAATACTTTTTTACCTAATATTGATGGTTCCTCCTCTAAAAGAGTTGCCATTAGTATATTATTATTTTCTTTTACGCCCACATAATCAACTTTTATACCATTATTCGATTTTAAGTCACCAAGTTCTGTAGTTTGCATAAAATTAGCCATAGGATGATTCTTTGAAAATTCTCGAAATTCCTCTTTGCTTAATGTAACAAATTCCATTTATTTCACCTTTTTCTTCGCTTGTTTCTTATTTTTTTTAATTTTAATTCTTTTTAAAAACTGATCTATTTTTTCTTTGCCAAAAATATTTTGAATAGTATTGGTTTTATAGGTAATTGTTAAATATATTACAGCACCAACAAAAGCATATAACAGAACAACTAATATAGCCATAAATCTATTTGTCGTTGTAACTGGTACAAAAAGTTTAAGCAAAGATAAAGCAAGTGTCATAACTATTACCGAAATTAATATATTAAAGAACTCTCTAAGTGTTGATTCAAAATTTACTTTATATTTTTTCTTCAAGAACATCATACAAATAATGCTTGAGGTTAAGAAACCTAATATAGTTGCCGTTATCGCTCCGTAGAATGCAGGCAACCCCATTTTATTAAATCCATATATAAATGGGATATTTAAAGCCACCTTAACTAACATACCTGCAATTAAACTTAAAAATACCGTTTTATATTCTTTCAATAATTGAACTATAGTAACGGTTGCAGTAAATATTACAGTAGCAAGAGCTACAAAAACCAAATATTGATAAGTCAACGCTCCATATTTGCTTGCTCCATAGAAAATAGTCCATACCGGTTTAGCTAAAATACTTAATCCCACAGTCATAGGTATAGTGCAGAACAACACAATCTGATACGTTTTATTGATTTTGTTTTTTACTTCCTCCATATCGTTCTGCACGTAACTTGCAGTCAAATTAGGAATTAAACTAGTCATTAATCCTGTAACAACCGAAATTATAATCATATTTATTTTTAATCCCCATGTAGATATAATGCTCATTATACTTTCCGCGTCAGCTGTACTATATCCTATATCGTTTACCAAAGTTTTTACTAAAGTTACTACGTCTACAGAATTATATAAAGAGCGAAACAAATCTATCATTATAAATGGTACTGCATAAAGTAAAATCTTCTTCATAATAGTTTTATCAGAAATCTTTGGTTCTTTTACTTTAATTTCTTTCTTTAAAAGTTCCTTTTTATTTTGCTTTTCTTTGTACAGTAAATATAAATATGAAACCACTCCACCAATTGTCGCTGCAAATACCGCACATCCAACAGTTGCTTTTAATGAAAAATGAAACACTTTATACATTAAGAAACTACCAACCACAATAATAATAACCCTTGTTAATTGTTCTAATATCTGACTTATGGTCGTTGGTGTAATAAATCTATGTCCTTGAAAATATCCTCTAGAAACACTAAGTATAGGAATAACTAATATGGCAGTAGAAATAAGCCTTATAACAAAAGCAACATCTTCTTTTGTATTTCCCCCTTCAATATTCCCTATTATCAAGTATCCAATATCTTCAGCAAAAATAAATAACACTAAAAAACAAATACATCCAACTATAAATAAAAATCTTTTCCCTATTTTGAAAGCTCTCTCTTTAGTATTGTAGTAACCCAAAGTATAATATTCACTTACTACCTTACTCATAGCTAGTGGTATTCCTGCCTGAGATATACTTAAAAATATAGAATATATATTATATGCATATCCATATAGTGCTCCTCCCTGTTCTCCAATTATTGCATAAAAAGGAATAACATATAATACCCCTAATATTTTACATAATACTATCCCAAAGGTAGCAATAAAAGCACCTTGCATAAAAGAATTTTTCTTCATCTTCATATAATCACATCTTTCCTATTACCTATTATATCATATCACATAATTAAAATTAATAAACAAAAGAACAACATTTTATTGTTCTTTTATCTTTTTCCACAATTTTATGCTCTTGTTTATAGGAAAAGTCTAGAGCTTTTTGCAAAAAATCTAAAGTTTATATTTTATATACTATCAATTAGACTATTTGATTATAGTATACTATAAAACACAAATCAATTATCGCATAAAATTTTCACTAAATTTTCAATTATCTTTATATATAATCATTGCAGAAAAACAGTATATTTGTTCTTCTGCAAACATAGATATCGAAACTTGATACTTTATGTCAACTATATCACTATCTTCAAAATTTTCTAAGAAGGAATTTACACTATTTTCTAGGTCCTTTTCATGCATCTCATCAAAAACTTTTACCTTCATATTATCACCAATACTATTATTAAACAAAAAAAAAGCAGAAAATGTCGAATTAGTATTTTCTGCTTGTATAACTGTAAAATATGTTTTAAAAAATGTTATTTTACAACTATATTTACAATTTTACCCTTAATAATTATTATCTTTACAATTTCTTTACCTTCAATATGTTTAATAACATTTTCTGATTTCAACGCTTTTTCTTTAATAGAATCTTCATCTTCATCGACAGAAATTTTTATTGTTGCACGAACTTTTCCATTTACTTGAACCGCAATGTCGAATTCAGATTCAACTGTTTTAGTTTCATCATAAACTGGCCACTTAGCTTTACAAATCGGTTCATACCCTAGCTCTTCATTTAATTCTTCAGTAATATGTGGCGCAATAGGATTAAGCAATATCAACAACAATCTATAATCATCCCTGGTAAATTCTTTTTCTTCATAAGCGTTAGCTAGAATCATTAAGGCAGATACTGCTGTATTATAACCCATATTATTAAAATCATCAGTAACTTTCTTAATAGTTTTATGTTGAATTGCTTCTAGATTTTTGGTATATCCAGGTTTGTTGATTGCTTTTTCTTTAAGCTTAATAACTCTATCTACAAATCTTTTGCATCCTTTTAATGAGTCGGTATTCCATGGAACATCTTGCTGATAATCTCCCATGAACATTTCATACAAACGCAATGTATCTGCACCAAATTCATTAACGATATCATCTGGATTTATAACATTTCCTTTTGATTTACTCATCTTTTCATTATTTGAACCAAGCACCATTCCATGACTCACTCTTGTCCATATCATTTCCTTATTAGGGACCAATCCAATATTATATAAAAATTGCACCCAGAACCTTGCATATAACAAGTGCCTTGCAGTATGCTCCATTCCTCCATTATACCAATCTACTTTATTCCAATATTTCATTGCTTCCATAGAAGCAAACTTTTCATCATTATGAGGATCCATAAATCTCAAGAAATACCAACTAGAACCGGCCCAGTTAGGCATTGTATCAGTTTCCCTTTTCGCAGGGCCTCCACAACAAGGACAAGTAGTATTTACCCAATCAGTAATCTTTGCAAGTGGACTTTCACCTGTATCAGTTGGTTCATATTCAGCAACATCTGGAAGCAATAGTGGCAAATCTTCTTCTTTCATTGGTTGCCATCCACATTTTTCACAATAAATCATCGGAATCGGTTCTCCCCAAAATCTTTGCCTAGAGAAAATCCAATCTCTCATTTTATAATTGTTAACTCTTCTACCAATTCCTTTTTCTTCAAGCATATTAGTAATTTGCTCTTTTGCTTCTTCAACAATTAATCCAGTGAACTCTTCACTATTAATTAATTTACATCCTTTTCCTAAATAATCATGCTTTTCAAATGCAGATTCTGTAGTATCTCTACCATCAATTACTTGAACCATTTCTAGGTTGTGACAAACTGCATATTCAAAATCTCTCTGATCATGACTAGGTACCGCCATAACTGCACCAGTTCCATAATCGCCTAAAACAAAATCACCTAAGAATATTGGTACTTCTTTCCCAGTAATTGGATGAACGGCCTTAATTCCCTTAATCTCAACACCGGTTTTTCCTTTGTTAAGTTCCGTTCTATCCATGCTAGATTTCTTTGCAGTTTCATTTATATAAGCCATTACTTCTTCTTTATTTTCAACTCTAGGCATCAATTCTTTAATGAGTTTTCCATCTGGAGCAATTACAAAAAATGTAATTCCATAAATAGTTTCAATACAAGTGGTAAAAACCGAGAATTTTCCTCCACCTACTATATCTACATCGACCTCAACACCAGTAGATTTTCCAATCCAATTAATTTGTCCCAATTTAACTCTTTCAGCAAAGTTAGTATCATCTAATCCCTTTAATAAATCTTCAGAGTACTCACTCATTCTAAGCATCCATTGAGATTTTTCTTTCTGAATAACAGTGTCTCCACATCTTTCACAAACTCCTCCTGCTGAATCCTCATTAGATAAAACGCTCTTGCAAGTAGGACACCAATTAACTGGAATAGTATCTTTATATGCCATACCATGTTTATAAAATTGTAAAAATTGCCATTGAGTCCATTTATAATAATCTGGATCAGTAGTAGAAAATTCTCTGTCCCAATCAAAAGAAAATCCAAGACTCTGCATTTGACCTTTAAAAGTCTTTATATTCTCCTTAACAGCATCTTTTGGATGAATATGATTTTTAATAGCATATTGCTCTGCAGGTGCACCAAATGCATCCCATCCCATTGGATAAAGAACATTATATCCTTGCATTCTTCTCATTCTTGCTAGAACATCTTGTGCAGTATAACTCCTTACATGTCCAACATGAAGACCAGCTCCTGAAGGATAAGGAAATTCAACTAATATATAGTAAGGTTTCTTATCTCCACCATTTTCTGCTGCGAATGTTTTATTTTCTGTCCAATATTTTTGCCATTTTTTCTCTATTTCTCTAAAATTATACATCTTTTGTCAATCCTTTCTTTTTAAAATAATTACCTAATATATGAAAACTTATAAGTACTATCAATAAAATTAAAATAAATCCTACTATAAGTTGCAGCCATAAGGCATCAATATAACTTACAATTGTTACTATTATTGCAAGATCAAATGCTATAACTAAACCCATAAGTTGAAGAAAATACCTAAAATTAACTTTATCTAGATCAACTTTATATTTAATTACAAAGTATTCTATCTCTGCTGGTAGTTTTTTCTTTTTTATATTTTTTTTGTTTTTCCTTTTATATTCGCCTGTCTTATCGAAATTAAATACTATCCAAAAATAGTAAATTAAATATATGAAAATAATAGTAAATATCAGCTCTAACATTTAAACCTCCAAAACAAAACACGATAATATATCACATAAGGACGCATTACCGTGTTACCACCTTAATTCATAGAAAACTATGCACTCTACCTCGTAACGTGAGAATCCGTTTTACTTTAACAAAAGACAAGTTCATAAATTTGTTCTTATCGCTTTCACCAAACACGACTCTCTTTGAAAAACATAATTTATTACTACTTCTTTTAGTAATCTAATATTTTGTATATAGTATATTAGATTTATCAAATATATTCAAGTGATTTTAAAAATAAATTTGCAAATATTTTTTGATATTAGAACATTTAAAAGTTTTTTTGATTAAATATATCTGTTATAATAATTAATGGATGTGATCAAATGAATAAATTTAAATATTCTGATTCAAACAAAAGATACCATACACTTGACTATTTCTATAAAAGTAAATTTAGAAGCAAGGTGTTTAAAGTTAGCCTAAATGCTGGATTCAGCTGTCCTAATAAAGACGGAACTGTTGGATATGGTGGTTGCATATATTGTTCCAAACTGGGTAGTGGAGATTTTGGAGGCGATATTGAAAAATCATTAGAAGAACAATTCGTTGAAGTAAGAAACATGATGCTAAAAAAATGGCCAGATGCCAAATACATTGCTTACTTTCAAGCTAATTCTAATACATATGCACCTGTCAAAACTTTAAAAGAAAAATATGAATCAGTATTAAAATTTGATAATGTAATTGGTTTAAGTATCGCAACTCGTCCCGATTGCATAAGTGATGAATGCTTAGATTACTTGGAACAATTAAATCAAAAAACATATTTAACTGTAGAACTAGGACTTCAAACTATACATGAAAAAACTTCTAAACTTATTAATAGATGCCACACCTTAGAATGCTTTGAGAAATGTGTAAAAAAACTAAGAGATAAAAATATCAATGTTGTAGTCCACATTATTAATGGACTTCCTTACGAAACAAAAGAAATGATGCTAGAAACAGTTAAATACTTAAATAAATTAGATATACAAGGCATAAAAATACATATGCTTCATATAATAAAAGATACTGCTTTAGAACAACTATATAGAAAAAAACAATTTCATATTCTATCTAGAGAAGAATATGTAAATATAGTTTGTGATCAATTGGAATTATTAAATGAAGAGATAGTAATTAATAGAATAACAGGTGATCCTAATCCAAAGGATTTAGTTGAACCAACCTGGCTAATCAAAAAATTTGGAGTTTTAAATGAAATAGACAAAGAGATGGCAAGAAGAGATTCATACCAAGGAATTAAATCTGATAACTAATTGATTTACTAAAAAAAATCCACTATACATCTATAGTGGATTTCTTATTATGGTGTAATATTTTTAGGTAATATCTTTTACCTAAGAGATATTCTCTCCTTAAACTATTCATATTATCACCATTAATATTATCTACAACATTTATCTATTTATTCATCATTTCATTTAATTTTTCTTCATTCCAAATTTCTATTCCAAACTTCTGTGCTTTTTCATATTTACTACCTGGATTTTCTCCAACTATTACAACAGAAGTCTTTTTGCTAACAGAGTCTGTAACTTTTCCACCTAATGACTCAATTTTTTCTCTTATTTCATCACGTGAAGATGATAGAGTGCCTGTAATAACGAACGTTTTTTCAGTAAAATTTTTATTTTCCACAGATTCTGTTAATAAACATTTCTCGTTCACTCCAATTTTTATAAGTTCTAACACCTGAATTTTATTGTAATCAACAGAAAAATAATTTATTATGCTTTTAGCAATTATTTCACCTATATCATAAATGCTTTTTAGTTCATCAAAATCAGCTTCCATAAAATTAGTCATAGTTTTATATTTTTTTGCAAGTATTTTTGAAGTTTTTTCACCAACATTTGGAATTCCTAAAGCAAAAATAAATCTTTCTAAAGAATTAGATTTACTATTTTCGATAGAATTTAATATATTATCTATACTTTTATCACCAAATCCTTCCAACTCGACTAAATCTTTTTTATGATTTCCTAATCTATAAATATCCACAAAATTATTAATAAAATGCATATTATAAAAATCCTCTATTATTCTGTCCCCAAGGCCATCTATATTCATAGCTTTTCTACTTACAAAATGTATAAGTCCCTCAATCTTCCTTGCATCACAATTTGGATTTAGACAAAAATAATCTACCTGTTCATCCTTCTTTATAAGTGGCTCATTGCATATTGGACAAAACTTAATCATTTTAAAATCTTTTTCAGTCCCATCTCTTCTATCCTTAATTACTCTAACAACCTCAGGTATAACATCTGCTGCCTTTCTAATAGAAACAGTATCTCCAATTTTTAAATCTTTACTTTTAACAAAATCTTCATTATGAAGTGTAGCCCTTCTAATTGTAGATCCTTGAACTATAACCGGTTCTAAAACAGCATTTGGTGTTATCTGCCCGGTTCTACCAACTGTAAATTTTATATCAACAAGTTTAGTTAGTACCTCTCTTGCAGGAAATTTATATGCAGTAGCCCACTTTGGATATTTTGCAGTAAATCCCATTTTTTTCTGATCTGCAATATTGTTTAACTTTATTACTATTCCGTCTATCTCGTACGGAAGAGAATCTCTATTCTTAGTTTGATACTCAATAAATTCTAAAAGTTCATTTATATTGTAAACAAGTTTATTATTAGGATTTACTCTAAAACCTAAATCTTTCATGAATTCTAGCGCAGCAAAATGAGTGGTTATTCCATAATCCTCAGGATTAGGCAAGTGATAGATCCAACATTCTAACTTCCTAGCTGCTGCGATTTTAGAATCAAGTTGTCTAACAGAGCCCGCTGCAGCATTCCTAGGATTTTGAAGAAGAGGTAATCCTTTTTCTTTTCTTTTTTCATTAAGGTTATTAAATGTTGCCTTGCTCATGTAAATTTCACCACGAACTTCTATATCAATCGGCTTATTCAATACTAGTGGAACAGTCTTAATTGTTTTTACGTTTTCAGTAATATCCTCTCCAATTACTCCATCCCCTCTAGTTGCAGCACTAATAAACTTACCTTTTTCGTAATGAAGCGAAACAGAAAGTCCATCTATTTTTAATTCGCAAACATAATTAGGACTTATTCCTTCTTTTTTTATTCTATTATCAAATGCTTCAATTTCAGATTCATTAAAAACATTGCTCAATGAAAGCATAGGAATTGAATGAGTAACTTTTTTAAATTCATCTAACACTTTTCCACCTACTCTAACAGAAGGAGAATCACTTCTTATAATAGATGGGTTTTGTTTTTCTATATCAAAGAGTTCCCTTAGATATTTATCATATTCTTGATCCGTAATAGTAGGATTATCTAATGTATGATAATTATAATCAGCTTCATTTATTATTTTTATTAATTCTTCATAACGTTCTTTCATTATGTCACCCCATTTAAGTAAAATACAAAATATATTCTTAGATTTGAACTTTTATAACATTTTTTAAAACTTGTATTATAGAATCGCTTCATTCTAGATGTAAAAATGTGAAAAAACATCAACATATAGTTCAATAATTCTAATCTTATATTTCCTGTAACATCAGTTTCTTCCTTTATACCATGACATAATTATATCACATTAACTTTAATTAAATAAGTCTTAAACTAAAAACAAAGTATAATAATTATACTTTGCTTAAACTTTTATGATTTTTCATAAGTTTTCTAATTCCATATGGATGTTTAAAGGCAATACTTACAAGGGTGTTAGTAACTTCTACAACTTTTCCTTGACCAAATATTTCATGATAAACATAATCTCCAACATTATATTCAACATTTTCTTCATGAAAGAATTCTTTTTTCTCTTTCTTTTCAGATTCTGTGAAGTTCTTTTCTATTAAATGATCGTCAATTTCATTTAAAAATCTACTTGTTGGATTTGCTTGTTCCCTACCATATAATGTACGCATTCTAGTATTAACTAAATACAATTTTTTACGTGCTCTAGTTATCGCAACATACATGAGTCTTCTTTCCTCTTCTATTTCACTGTTATCAAGCAAAGAATTAATATGTGGGAATATTCCTTCTTCTAATCCAATTACAAATACATAATCAAATTCTAATCCTTTAACAGAATGTACAGTCATTAAACTAATTCTATTTTTATCGTCTTTGTATTCATTTACATCACTAACTAAACTTATCTCAAGCAAAAAGTCCTCTAGTGATACAAGTCCATACTGTTCTTCGAATGATTTTGTAATAGACTTGAATTCTTCCAAATTTTCAAGTCTTATATCTGCCTCCAAAGACTTCTCATTTTTATATTCTTCTCTAATGCCAGAAACATCTAATATTTTATCAACTAACTCTGTTAAAGTTATATTTTTAGAAATTTCCTTTAAATCTTCAATAACTTTTTTGAACTCCAATTCTTTTCCTGATGAAATAACCTCATAAATACTTTTATTTTCAATATTAGCCATATTCACCAAATTGCTAATCGTTTTGTTTCCAATTCCTCGCTTTGGTGTATTTATTACCCTTAATAGACTAATATCATCTTTATCATTATATATTAATCTTAAATATGCAATTAAATCTTTTATCTCTTTACGGCTATAAAAATAAAAACTTCCAACAACCCTATATGGTAAATTTTCCTTTAGTAATTCCTCTTCCATAATACGAGACTGAGCATTAGTTCTGTATAATACTGCGATATCTTCATATTTAATGCCTTTAGCTAACAATTTTTTTATTTCTCTAATAACATAAAACGCTTCATCTCTTTCGTTGAATGCCCTAAAATAAGTTATCTTTTCACCCTTCCCTTTATCGGACCAAAGATTCTTAGATTTTCTTTCCTTATTGTTTTTTATAACAGAATTTGCAGCCTCAAGTATATTATTAGTAGAACGATAATTTTGTTCTAATTTTATAGTTATTGCATCTTTGTAATCTTTTTCAAAATTCAAAATATTTCTGTAATTAGCACCTCTAAATCCATAAATAGACTGATCGACATCTCCCACTACACAAATATTTCTATATTTTGCACTTATTAATTTTGTAAGTACATATTGAGCCTTGTTTGTATCCTGATACTCATCTATTAATATATATTTAAACCTTTCTTGATATTTATCTAAAACATCAGGAAACTTTTTAAATAAATTTATTGGTAATACAAGTAGATCATCAAAATCAACTGAGTTATTTTGTTTTAATGTCCTTTGATATATCTCATAGACTTTTAAAACCACTTTTTCAAAATCACTAGCTGCATATTTCTCATAATCTTCTGGTTCCATCAATTCATTTTTACAACCACTAATTTTATTTCTAATCGCAGAAGGATTATATATCTTACTATCCAAATTTAATTGTTTTAAAATTCTTTTTATAATAGTTAAAGTATCATCACTATCCATTATTATGAAATTCGAATTATATCCAAGATTAGAACAATTTTCTCTTAATATTTTAAGGCCAAACGAATGAAACGTAGAAACTTGTGCCTGCTTTGACACCTCACCAATCATACCTAAAAGCCTTTCGCTCATTTCCTTGGCAGCTTTATTTGTAAATGTAATAGCTAAAATATTATAGGGATTAACTCCTAAATTTTCTATCAAATATGCAACCTTGGTTGTTAATACTCTTGTCTTTCCACTACCTGCTCCTGCCAAAATTAAAAGTGGCCCACTGCTAACCAATACTGCTTTTTGTTGTTCTTTATTTAACTCTTCTATTTTCATAATTACCTCTATTTTCCTGTCATTTTTTCTTTCTCTAATGGTATCAATCCTTTTAAAAATTCTGTTTCTATTAAACTGGGATAAAAATATCTATTCATTGTCCCCATAAGCAAATTATTTTTATCAATTTTCGTATAATCTAATTCTACATCGAATGGCAACACAGCATTTTTTTCTAAAACAACCTCTCTTATGAATTCCCTTATACTCCTACCATTTCCTTCCCTAAAAGGGTGAATTCTTATTAAATCGTAATAAAATGGCGCTAATACAAAGGCATACTCATCTGGTGTTTTTACTTTATTTATTTCATTATTATATCTTTCTATAACTTTCTCTAATTCTTCTTCAATCAATTCTGGTTCTAAAAAATTATACATATTTTTTCTAAGAGTACAAGTTCTATATTCTCCGGCCCATTCATATATATCTTCAAATAAAAAATTATGAATATTTTTTAAATGATCACTATCACACCCAGAAAAAATTGGATTTATGTGCAAATAAGTTAATTTAGGTAATATTTTTTCTTTCTCTAATTCAGATAATTTATCTTTATCAGTAATTCCAAGTTTATTTTTTAAAGTATCAGTTCCTTCTATTATATATTCATCCCATGTATCTTCCATTATTTTTAGTACCTTTCTTCTTCACTTTTTCTAATTCAAAAAAACTTTTTGCCATTAATATATCTTTAGAAGTGATTTTTAAATCTTCTTCCATAGCAATATTAGCTGCAGCCATTAAAATTGCTCTCTCAATAATTTGATCAGTTACTTCTATCATAATACCACCTACTACTATTATAGTTTATCATACATATGATTTTTTTTGTAGTGATTTCATATAATAAAGTGATTAGGAGATGATAAAATTTTAACCAATCTAATTGCCTCTGGAGGGATTTCATCTAAGAATACTACAAGCTATACTTTAGGAAGTTTTTCTTTATCTAATAACAAAGAATATCTATCAGGAATAAAAAGTGATATTTATATAACTAAAGATAATGAAATTATCATGGTAGATAAAAATGTTTTAACCAAAATCGGAGTAGACCCTAAGTATATAACTAAAAGCAATTTAAAGGATATTAAAAAACTAAATATTGGATCTAAAATTAAAAAAAGTTATATAATAACTATAGAAGAATTTATAAAAATTCACAATTATAATAATATACTAATCATAAATATAAATGATTCAAAAGATAAAAATAACATTATTGTTAATAAAACTTTAGAAATTTTAGACAATAACAAAATCAATGCATTCATAACTTCAAATTCACAAGAAATAATAGAATTACTATTAGAAAAAGAAACAAATGCAAAAATAGGAATATATGTATCAGATGATTCTAAATGGAAGTATTCATTTGATTTTTACATAGTACCAAAGGAAAACATTAACATAGATGAAATTGAAGCAAAAATATTTAATGGACATGAAATATTCATAGATGAAATAAATAGTATAAAAGATTTTATTGCCTTAAAAGATAAAGTCCCGAATTTAATAAACAATTGCTTTATTATAAGCAAAGTGCCTACTTTAATTAAAGATCAAACTTTATAAGTTGGTCTTTTTTGATTGAGCACATAAGTGCACTATTTGCGTATAATAAAATGTAATTATTATACAAGGAGGTTGTTATGAAAAAAAGAATAATTACTACTATTGCAATTTTAGGATTATTTATTTTAGTATGCGCTGTTATTGTAAATCTTAATACAGGTAAGAAGAATAATCTAACCAAAGTAAAAGTTGCTGAAGTCGCTCATAGTATATTTTATGCACCACAATATGCAGCAATAAGTGAAGGTTTCTTTGAAGAAGAAGGATTAGACATTGACTTAACTTTAACTCCGGGTGCAGATAAAGTTACAGCAGCAGTTTTGTCAGGTGATGTCGATATTGGATTTTCTGGAAGCGAAGCAACTATTTATGTTTATAATGGTGGAGAAAAGGATTATCTTAAAACTTTTGCACAACTAACCCAAAAAGATGGAAGTTTTTTAGTATCTAGAGAAAAGATAGAAAATTTTACCCTAGAAGATTTAAAAGGAAAAACTGTTATTGGTGGAAGAGCTGGAGGAATGCCAGAAATGACATTTGAATGGGCACTTAGGGAAGCAGGAATTGATCCAGAAAAAGATTTAACTATTGATACTAGCATCGCTTTTGCAGCAATGGGAGGAGCCTTTATTGGAGGAACTGGCGATTTTGTGACGCTTTTTGAACCAACTGCTTTAGAAGTTGAACAGCAAGGATATGGTTACGTAGTTGCCTCAATTGGTGAATTAGGAGGTGTTGTTCCATATACTTCTTATAGTGCTAGAATAAGCTACATAAAAGAGAACAAAGAAATTATAGAAAAATTCACAAGAGCTGTACAAAAAGGATTGGATTTTGTACATGAAAACGATAGTGAAACTATTGCTAAATCAATATTAGAATTTTTCCCAGATACTTCCCTAACAGATTTAACAAAAGTAATAGAAAGATATAAAAGCCAAGATACTTGGCCAAAAAATACTGAATTTACACAAGAATCATTTGAACATTTACAAGAAATCATGATTGCATCAGGAGAATTGGACGAAATCGTACCTTATGAAGATTTGATCTATAACAGTGATTAATGTGGATAATACAATTTTAGAAATTAGCAATCTTAAAAAGATTTATCATGATAAAAAAAGCGAGATATTAGCTATTGAAAATATTGATTTAAAAGTCAAAGACAAAGAATTTATTTCAATAGTTGGTCCTTCTGGTTGTGGAAAATCAACATTATTGTCAATCCTATCAGGGTTAGAAAACAAATCAAGTGGTAATATATCATTAAATAACAATTTAAAAATCGGATATATGCTTCAAAAAGATTCATTATTTCCTTGGAGAACAATATTCGAAAACTGCTTAATAGGCTTAGAAGTAAGTAACACCTTAACTGAAGAGTCTAAAAACAGAGTAATTAAATTATTGGAGACTTATGGTTTAAAAGATTTTATGAACAAATATCCCGATTCATTATCTGGTGGAATGAGGCAAAGGGTAGCACTTATCAGAACACTAGCAACCAATCCTGACATACTCCTTTTAGATGAACCGTTTAGTGCTTTAGACTATCAAACTAGATTAGCTCTTTCGGATGATGTGTATAAAATAATCAAGAACGAAGGAAAAACGGCAATTATGGTTACTCACGACCTAGCTGAACCTATATCATAAAAGCTAACTATTAGTGGACAAAATAAAAATCACATTATTATTTTTAACTTTCCTTTCTCTACTAATAAATGAATATTTTTTCTTATAAGGAAATCATACTTTTCTTCATTAGAAAATACTATCCAATCATCATTTACTAAAGACATCATTTTATCTATTTTTTTGTGGCTTATATCTTTACTACAACCATCTTTTTTATTTTTACATCTGTAATTTATATAAACTTTTTTTACCCCACTTTTATTAATTTTATATATTCGTTTTGAGATCATATCAGATCCACACTTACATTTTAAAATATGTGAATAATATGCATCTGTTTTAGTTCGATTACTACCCTGTTTAAGAAGCTTTTGCTGTACCAGATTAAACTCACTTTCGGAAATTATAGGAATATGATGTCCAAAGGTATCAAAATAATTTTTTTTATTGACACCATATCTAACTTTACCTATATAAGTAGTATTAGTTAATATCAATTTAATCGTTTTGTTACTCCACATTCTATCTTTTTTAGTTTTTATATTTTGCATATTCAAAATATTACAAATTTTACTAATTGAAAATCCATTCAAAAAAAATGCATATATTCTTTTTACAATTACACTTTCACTTTTATTTATAACTAATATATTACTTCCCTTTGGTCTATTATATCCAAACGGTGGAGTTGAACTACAAATACTATTTCCCTCTTTAACCTTTCTTTCAAAACCTAGTTTAACTCTTTCAACAATATTCTCTCTTTCAAATTCTGCAAATATTCCTATTATCTTAATAAACATTCTGCCAGTTGCGCTCGATGTATCAATAGATTCATTAAGAGAATTAAAATCACAATTATTTCTATTGAAAAATTCAATTAAATCTATAAGATCTTTTGTCGATCTAGTTAATCTATCTATTTTAAAAACCAGTACATTATTAACTTTTTTGTTTGCTATATCCTCCAACATTCTTTTTATTTCCGGCCTTTCTTTAATGTTTTTCCCACTTATTCCATCATCTATATATGTATCATATACATCCCAATTTTTTATGTTTTTTGCATAATAAATAAGTTTCTCTTTCTGTGCTCTAATAGAAAATCCATGTAAAGCTTGCTCTTCCGTTGAAACTCTAACATAAATTGCCGTTGACACACTCATATTATCACTCTTAACAAGTATATGAAAAAAAGAGAAATTTTAATTCTCTTTTATTACTATTTTTTTCCACAAACCACTTCTACAAGTAATTGTATAAATAAATAATGACAATATAAACGCTGATATTACATCTACTATAACATGCTGTTTGATAAAGAGCGTTGAAGCAATAACAAATAAAGACCATATATAAACAAAATATTTCTTTTTTTTAGGAAAAACTTTACTATCAAATATTATAAATATATACAAAAATGATATTGCGCAATGCATACTAGGAAAGCAATTCATAACAGGAGTATCTATTCGATAAATCAAGTCAATTAAAAAAGTAGTTAAATTATTAACGATTATAGGTCTTCTGATAATAGTAGTTGGAAAAAATATATAAATTAAACTTGTAACTGTTATTATAAAAAAAGTTGACATTACATATTTGTAAAAGGCATCTTCATCATACTCATATATTAAATAAGGAACTATAATTAGCATAACATACCAACTAATATAAAAATAAATATATATAGATATAAATGGAATTTTATTATCTAAACAATTTCCTAAAACAGTTACATCAAGAGGAGTTAACTTGCTTACCAAGTAAAGAAAAGATTGATATATAATTAAAACCACTATTAACAAAAACACTTTATAATTCTTTTTCATACTATCACTCTTATTAATTATATCAGATTTTTTGATTTTTAGTACGGTTATTTGTACATAAGTGAAGCAATAAGTTTATCTAACCGAATTGTAGTATTAACCAAGCGACCTGCCAAAGTAAAATGCATTTACGATATTAAACTAACAAACAGTACAACCCCTATTAATAATAGAAAATGTAAAGAATTTAGTTACTACTATGATAAAATCTGGAGGGATTTGGATGTCCACCTTTAGTAGAGAGCATATAGAATTTCTTAAAAAGAAGAAAAAAAAGAAATATTTTATATTATTCTGGCAAATTATTATAATTATTTTATTCTTAGCGATATGGGAATACCTTTCTTATAAAAAAATAATAAATACCTTCTTATTTTCTTCGCCATCAAATATATATAGATGCTTGGTCGGGTTATATAATAATGGAGACTTATTCAATCATATTAGTATAACAGTATATGAAACTATTATAAGTTTCTTATTAGCCAATATTATAGGCTTGATTGTAGGAACAATCCTATGGTGGAATAACACGATTGCCAAAATTGCTGATCCCTACTTAACAATTATTAATTCTTTACCAAAAGTTGCATTAGGACCTTTAATAATTATTTGGGTAGGCGCTAGTATAAATTCTATTATATTTATGGCTCTTATGATTAGCTCTATAATAAGCATAATTAATATTTATAATAGCTTTATAAGTACAGATGAAAATTTTGTAACACTAATGAAATCTTTTAAATCTAGTAAATGGCAACTATATACAAAAGTAGTAATACCAAGCAATATTTCTAACATTATTAATAATTTTAAAATCAATATAAGTATGTCTCTAATCGGAGTTATAATGGGAGAACTACTAGTTTCAAAAAAAGGATTGGGTTACTTAATAATGTACGGATCACAAGTGTTTAATATAAATTTAGTAATTGCCTCAGTTTTTGTTTTAGGAATATTATCTTATTTTATGTATTATGTCATTCATTTGATTGAAAAAAAAGTTGAAAAAAAATAAAAACTCTGCTGAGTATTTATCTCAACAGAGCTTTTTGTTAGCATAACTTTTTCTTTTTTTCTTCTATTATACATGAAAATTCAATTTGGTATGATTTAGAAGTATTAGGTACACTCACTTCCAATATTTCCTTTTCCTTAGTATTCATAACTTTTATTTCAAAAACTGGTATATTATCTTCATATCCAAATATGTTTTCATCATCAATCCTAAAGAAAATTTTTTCTTTATTTAAAATATAACCATTTGGAGATTTTACTTCCTCTATATAATAATTTCCTGCTTCTATTCGATCTATAACTAATATTCCATCCAAAGCTTTTAATTCTTCAGAACCATTAATTTGGATATATTTATTTTCTAACAAATCAAATATTTTAAATGTAATCTCATCTTTTATCAGCTCTCCTGTTATACTATCTTGTTTTATTATTTTCAATTTTGAGTAAAATTTTTCGTCATATAAATTTATCCTTTTAACTCTTGGGGTTTCATTATCAATAATTATAGAAAAATCATCCACACATTTATAATTTTTAATACTATTTAGTTGATGAAAAAGATAGGTTCCAAATGGCAATTCTACACTTATTTTCCCAAACTCATCAGTAATCACCTCTTTTATTAATTCACCGCTACTATTATATATTTCAAAATTTACTCCAGATTCTAACTTATCATCATAATATTTATAAAGTTCAATTGTTGATTTAATAACTTTGTTTTTCAATTTTAATTCATGAATGATGTTTTCTTCATCTATTATAACTTCATATTCATTATTATCTAGCTCATAACCTTCCATACTACTCTTCTCTTTAACTATGTATTTTCCAAAAGGTAACTGTTTAGAACTTGCTTGATAATTATCATCAATTGTTAAGGTGTCTACTAATTTACCTGATGAATCAAAAATTTCATATACACTTCCTATTAATTTACCTTCACCTGAAGCTTTAGGTAATCCGGTATCATAATCGAGTTTTTGTATCTTTATACTCCCAGCAATAACATTTATATTTAAATCAAATGTTATTTTTTCAACAATACCTGGTACCAAAAGATTTTGATAGTTAGAATCAACAAAAATAATAGTTGGATTTTCATAATTGCTTCTCTTTTCAAATTTTATAAAAGAATCGGAAATATTATTTGTTTTTATAGTAATCTTATTATTTAATATTGAAGCGTTCAAATTATCGCTTTTAGAAACTATCTTATAATTCTTCAAGACATTGCCAGTATCAGTTAAAATATTAGTACTATTTATAGAAAAATTATACTCCCTATGTGCAAAGCTTGGCACTTTGTTGTGATTTATAACCAACTTTTCTATTTCATTTATCTCACTCTCATATAAATCTATTCTCTTACCATTTAATGAATCAGTAAAATAGAATTCTGCATTTTCATCAACAACCCTCCATATCATAACCTGCGTAATAGCATACCATTTATCCTGTGTATGCCCTTCATAACCATAGCCATAATAAGCTATCAAACTGATTTGTCTCCATTTCGAATCACTTAATCCTAATCTTTTAGCATAATTATCTGTATAAGCATTATATTTTGAATTATATTTCATATTTTCAAAAGGTTCTATACAATATGCTATTCCATTATTGCTCTTTTTCCTTATAAATCTTGCTTGTTTATAATATATTCTTGATGATTTAACCTTATTTATATAGATATTATTTATCCATTCCGCAGCATAAAATTCTTCATCATAATTAGAAGCATAAGCATTAGTTATTCCAACAAAAAACAACATTAAAATTAATAATAATATTTTCTTCATATTTATCAATATTTACCATCACTTACTATTATTATTATTTATTAAATATCATTTTCCTCAAAATTATTGATTTTTATCTATTAAAAAATTTATTAACATATGATTTATCAATCAAAATAACCGGTCTTACAAAATTTTTATTATCTGAATAATCAAGCTTATAACTGCCTCTTTCTGTCACTGTATATACCCTATTATATTTTATAGTATCTAACCACCATTCACCAATTTCTTTATTTGCTAGCCAATTTCCATCTTTCCAGTCATAACCAAAATCCATTCGATTTCTTATATAAATATATTCTTCTGAAGATAACAATCTAATACTTTTAATACCTTTTATATTCAATAGCTTTTTCAATTCATTATTCAAAAAATATCCTATATTGTTTTTATTTTTTATACTATAATAATATTTTCCTTCCATATCAAATTTTTTTCTATCATCATCATCAAGTTTCCCATCATTATTAATATCTATTGGTTTTTGACTCAACAATTCAACTGTCTGATTATCTACGTTGCTATCTGATATTACATACCACTTAGTAGCACCTATATTTACCAATTCTCCAGTTTTATATTCCTCAAACGAAAAAATCAATATATTTTCATTATTAAGTAAAAAGATTGTTATTAATACAATTAAAAAAATCATACCTAAAAATAAAATCGAAATTTTAGTAACATTTTTTACATCAAATTTCGTTTTTTTCTTTTTTTCCATATTTACAGATTCTTTACTTTCTTTTGGCAAAATTATCTCCTCTGATAATTTTTTTTGCTCTTTGGAATCATTTTTTTGAGTTTTTGTATGTTTTTCGGATAAAATCTTTACTTTTCTGTTAATATTTTTGCTTTTTGAAGGAGTATTTTTTAACTTATTACATAATACTAATTTACTATTATTTAAAACTTTTTCACTAAGTTTTTTCTTGCGATTAGACATATCACAACTCCTTTCAAAAAACTTTTATCTACAACAATTATAGCGTAATCACATTTTTTTAGAACAAAAAAAAAGACTATTTCTAGTCTTATTCTTCAACAAGTTCTAAAACAACCATCAAAGCGTCATCTCCACGTCTTTCATCTAGTTTTAGTATTCTAGTATATCCACCATTTCTTTTAGCATATTTGCTAGCCAAATCATCGAACACAATTTTAACTGCTTCTTTATCATTTTGTAAGAAAGCTAAAGCTTTCCTACGAGAAACTAAATCTCCCTTTTTACCATAAGTAATCATTTTATCAACAAATTTTCTTACTTCTTTAGCTCTTGTTTCAGTTGTGATGATTCTACCGTTTTTTATAACATCTTTTGTTAAATTAGCAAGCATGCTTCTTCTATGTTTATTATCAACACCTAATTTTCTATATGCCATAATTATCCTCCCTACTAGTCGTCATCACGTAAAAGTAGTCCTAAATCTCTAACTTTATCTAATACTTCTTTTAAAGATTTTTTACCTAAATTACGTATTTTCATCATATCGTTTTCGCTTTTGTTAACTAAATCTTGTAAAGTATGAATTCCAGCTCTTTTCAAGCAGTTGTATGCTCTTACTGAAAAATCCAAATCTTCGATAGTAGTCTCTAATGCTTTTACCTTTGGATCTTCTGTTTTCTCAATCATCATTCCAGTAACATTTGCAATATTGCTTAAATTAGTTAATATATTAAAATGTTCTATTAATATTCTAGATGCTAAAGCAATTGCCTCCTCAGGCTTAATTGAACCATTAGTCCATACATTTAATATCAATTTATCATAACTTTCATCTTGCCCAACACGTGCACTCTCTACGTCATATGAAATTCTTTCTATTGGAGAGTAGATTGAATCTATTGGTATTACTCCGACTTTCTTAATATCAAGAAGTTTTTTGTTTTCCTCACTTCTTACATATCCTCTTCCACTAGATACCGTCATCTCCATAACTAGACTGCCGCCTTTAGCAACATTGGCAATAACTAAATCTTTATTAATTATTTCAACATCACTATCACATTCGATATCCCCAGCAGTTACTGGTCCTTCTTTGGTAACGTTTAAATGAACAGTTTTTACCTCTTCAACATGTTTTTTTATAACAATTTTCTTTAAATTCAAAATAATAGTTGTAACATCTTCTACTACTCCATTTAAAGTTTGGAACTCATGCAATGCTCCTTCAATTTTCACACTACTTATAGCAGCACCCGGAAGTGAGGATAACATAACACGTCTTAACGCATTACCTAAAGTTATTCCAAATCCTCTCTCCAAAGGTTCTAGCTCAAATTTACCGTAAAAATTACTTTCTACATAATCCGTTATTTTATAGTTTGGTTTTTCAAATTCTACCATGAAACTACCTCCTTTATTATTAACCACGTGGACGTTTTGGTGGACGACATCCATTATGTGGAATTGGTGTGACATCATTAATTGCAGTTACTTCTAGTCCTGCCGTTTGAAGTGATCTGATAGCAGTTTCTCTACCAGGTCCTAAACCTTTAACATAAACTTCTACTTTTCTCATACCAATTTCATATGCTGCTTTTCCTGCAGCTTCTGCTGCGATTCCTGCTGCAAATGGAGTTGATTTCTTACTACCCTTAAATCCTAGAGCTCCACTTGATGACCAAGCAATTGCATTTCCCTCTTTATCAGTAATAGTAGTAATTGTATTATTGAATGTTGAATGAATATGCGCTATTCCTTCTGGAACATTCTTTTTAACTTTTCTCTTTCTAGTTTTATAAGCCATTCTTTTGACCTCCTTTTACTAATTAATAATTACTATTTTTTCTTATTAGCTATAGTTTTTCCTTTTCCTTTACGAGTTCTAGCATTACTTCTAGTTGATTGTCCTCTTACAGGTAGTCCTTTTTTATGACGAGTACCTTGATATGAATTTATTTCCATTTTCGTTTTAATATTCATATTTACTTCACGTCTAAGATCACCCTCTACATTGTACTTAGAAACCTCATCACGAATTAAATTTAGTTCATCGTTTGTTAGATCTTTTACTTTTGTAGTTGGATCAATTTTAACTGCTTCTAATATTTTATTAGATCTTTTCCTACCAATACCATAAACATAAGTTAATGCTATTTCAATATGTTTATCATTAGGTATATCTACACCTTTTATACGAGCCATATTCTACACTTCCTTTCATTATCCTTGAACTTGTTTGTGTTTTGGATTTTCACAAATAATTCTTATTTTACCTTTTCTTTTGACAACTTTACATTTAGCACAAATTTTCTTAGCTGATGCTTTTACTTTCATTTATATCCCTCCTATTATTTTCTATAGGTTATACGCCCACGTGTTAAGTCGTAAGGTGATAATTCCAACATCACAGTATCCCCCGGTAAGATGCGAATGTAATTCATTCGTATTTTACCAGAAACGTGAGCTTCTACAATGTATCCGTTTTCTAATTCAACTTTGAATTTACCACCTGGAATAATTTCAATAACTTTTCCTTCAACTTCAATTGTATCATCTTTTGCCATCTTTTCACTCTCCTGTTAATATTTCATATCCATCTTTTGTAACAAGAACAGTATGTTCAAAATGAGCAGATGGACTATCATCATCAGTTACTATTGTCCAACCATCTTCAAGCATATATATATCTGCCGTTCCATAATTCAACATAGGTTCTACAGCTATTACCATTCCCTCTTTTAAAATTGGTCCAGTAGATTTTTTACCATAATTTGGAACATCTGGTTCTTCATGCAAGGAACTTCCTACACCATGTCCAACTAATTCTTTTACGACTCCCAAATTGTGACTATTGGCATAAAGTTCAATAGCATTTGATATATCCCCAATTCTATTACCCGGTTTTATTTGATTTAAACCTTCATACAAAGCCTGTTCAGTATATAAGAGCAATTCTTTTTTAGAATTACTTATCTCTCCTACCGGATATGTCCACGCCGAATCACCATGATATCCTTTATAACAAACACATACATCAATAGATACTATATCTCCTTTTTTTAGTTTTCTATTACTAGGAATCCCATGTACTACTTCTTCATTTATACTTACACAAAGAGTAGCTGGATAGCCTTCATAACCCTTACACGAAGGAATAGCATTCTTACTTCTTATGAAATCCTCAGCTAATTTGTCTAACTGTTTTGTTGTTATTCCCTCTTTTATATAAGGCTTTAAGTATTGATGTGTTAAATAGACAATATGCCCCGCTTGCCTCATTAAATCTATTTCTCTTTGACTCTTTATTTTAATCATTTTACACCTAGTTGTTTATTAATTTCTCAACTTGCTCTAAGGTGTAAAGATGACCCTTACTTCCATCAACGACATGTAGAGCACCTTTTTCTTTATAAAAATCAATAAGTGGCGTAGTACTATCTAAATAAGTTTGATATCTATTCTCAAATGATTCCAAATTATCATCTTTTCGTTGATAAAGTTCACCACCACATTTATCACAGATACCTTCGTTTTTAGGAGCCATTTCTTTATTATATACGTTATAAATAGCCCCACAATCTTTACACATAAATCTTCCAGTTATTCTTTCAATTAACATTTCCTTCGGAATATCTAATACTATAACCAATCCCAATTCTTTACCAGATTTAGATAGTATTTTATCATATTCTAAAGCTTGTTCTACATTTCTAGGAAAACCATCTAAAATATATCCATTATCACAAGCCGGATCATTTAATTTATTTTCTAATGCGGCATATACAATATCAGAAGTAACTAATCCACCCGATACCTGCATCTCATGAATTTTTTTACCTAGTTCTCCTCCTTTTGCAACTTGTTCTCTTAATAAATCACCAGTCGAAATATGAACATAGTCATATTTTTCTAATAAATCTTTGGATAAAGTACCCTTTCCTGCACCAGGTGCAGCAATTAAAATTAAATTCTTCATTCTATCTCCTACTATACCCTTTCTTGTAATTTCTTGAAACAAGACTACCTTCTAATTGCTTATAAGTTTCTAGAGCTACACCAACTACAATTAACAAACTAGTTCCACCAATTGTAATTGTTGAAGACAATCCAGAAAGATTGCTAAATATTATAGGAAGCCCCGCAATTATTGCTAAGAAAATACCACCAATTATCGTTAACTTAGATAAAACATTAGAGATATATTGTTCAGTGTCTTTTCCAGGCCTAATCCCAGGAATAAAGCCACCGTTCTCTTTTAAATTTTTTGATAATTCTTCAGGTCTTAATTGAATAAATGTATAGAAATAAGCAAAGAAGAAAATCAAAAGAACAAATATTATAAACCCTACTGGCTTAGTATAAGTCAAATAATTGTTTACAAAATTCGTAAAACTTTCATTCTTTACAAACTGTGCGATAACTGCCGGTATAGAAAGTAAGCTCGAAGCAAATATTACAGGAATAACTCCAGCTGTATTTACTTTAATAGGCATAAATGATTGATTACCATAAACGCTTGTTGATTTATTAGCATATTGAATTGGAATTTTTCTCTCTGCTAATTCAACAAAGATAACTCCTATTATTACTAGAAAATATACTATTACCAATAAAGCAAATAATATTATTCCTAACCATAAAGCTAATTCACTATCAATAATCAATTCTTTAAATGCAGTTATAAACATATTTGGTAATGTAGAGATTATACCTGCCATAATTATTAAAGAAATACCATTTCCTATTCCTTTTTGAGTAACTTGATCACCTAACCACAAAAGAAATGCTGTACCTGCTGTTAATATAGTAGCTACGTACATATAATCCATAGTAGTTTTTCCGCTTCCCAAGAATGCATAACCAAATGCAAATCCTTCAATGAAAGCAAAGATTATACCCATATACCTAGTAATTTGGTTAAGTTTTTGACGACCTACCGGCCCTTGTTCTTTTAATTCACTAAAATATGGAAAAATATCCATTTGTAATAATTGAACAATAATGGATGCTGTAATGTATGGTGTAACACCAAGTGCAAATATTGAAAATTGCTTTAGCGCTCCTCCACCCATTACATTTATTAATTCAAGAAATCCCAAATTAATAGTAACATCTGCAGTACCTGGAACTTGAACTCCAGTACCTATCACAAAAATCATCAATGCACCTAAAGTGAAAAGTATTCTTCCTCTTAAGTCTTTATTAGTAGGCGCAAATAATTGTTTCATAGTCTGAAACATATTAGATCACCTCAATTTTGCTTCCAGATTCTTCTAACTTTTCAACTGCACTTTTTGAGAATTTATGTGCTTGAATAGTTAATTTCTTATTAAGTTCTCCATCTCCAAGAATTTTAATTCCATCTAATTGTTTTTTTACCAAACCAACTTCTTTTAGTAAAGCTGGGGTTACTAATGTACCTTCTTCAAATATATTTAAGTCACCTAAATTAATAGTTGCATATCTAACTTTGAATTCATGATTAGAGAATCCTCTCTTAGGTAAACGTCTATATAATGGTAATTGACCACCCTCAAATACAGGGCTAACGCCTCCACCACTACGAGCATTTTGTCCTTTTTGTCCTTTTCCACTAGTCTTTCCAAGACCACTACCTGGTCCACGTCCTACAATTTTTCTTTTTTGTTTTGCACCAATATTTTTTTCTAACTCATGTAATTTCATTATCCCAAAATCTCCTCTACAGTTTTTCCTCTAAGCTCTGCAACATGTTCTGGTGTTTTAATTTGTTTTAGTGCATTAATTGTAGCGCTTGCCATATTATTTTTAGTTCTTGATCCTAGTGATTTAGACAAAATATCCTGAATTCCTGCAAGTTCTAGTACAGCTCTAACTGCACCACCAGCAATAACTCCAGTACCTGGTGCTGCTGGCTTTAAAATTACTTTTGCAGCTCCAGCTACTCCATTTACTTCATGTGCAATTGTTCTATTATCAGTTAAAGGTACCTTAATTAAATTTTTATTAGCAGCTTGAATTGCTTTTTTAATTGCATCAGGTACTTCATTTGCCTTTCCCATACCTAATCCAACCTTACCTTTTCTATCCCCTACAACAACAGTAGCTGAGAATCGTCTTTGTCTACCACCCTTGTTAACTTTAACAACGCTTTTAATTTCGACAACTAATTCTTCTAATGTTTTTGCCTTAGGGTCATTATTTTTATTTTGCATAAATACCCTCCTATTAGAATTCTAATCCATTCTTACGTGCAGCTTCAGCTAAAGCTTTTACACGACCATGATAAAGGTGTCCCCCTCTATCAAATACAACTTCTTTAATGTTAGCTTTTAGTGCTCTATCAGCCAATAATTCACCAACTTTAGTAGCAGCTTCGATATTGCCACCATTTTCTAATTTTAATTCTTTATCAATTGATGAAGCACTCACTAAAGTGACACCATTTTCATCATCAATAAGTTGAGCAAATATATTTGAATTAGATCTATAAACACTTAATCTTGGTACAGCAACAGTTCCATGAATATTTTTTCTAATTCTTTCATGTCTTGCTTGACGCATAACATTTTTTGACACTTTATTTATCATAAGTAACTTCTCCTTATCTTATATTTTAAGCAGCTTTTTTACCTTCCTTGCGGCGAATATGTTCATCTTTATAGCGAATACCCTTTCCTTTATAAGGTTCTGGTTTTCTTACTTTTCTGATGTTTGCTGCAAATTCACCAACTTGAACTTTATCAATACCTTTAACAGTTACTTCTGTATTAGTAGGTACTTCTACAGTTATCCCATTTGGGATATCCATTTCAACTTGATGAGAATAACCCGCATTTATTACAAGTTTGTTTCCTTTCAAAGCAAAACGATAACCTACACCAACTATTTCAAGTCCTTTTTCAAATCCTTCTGTTACACCTTTAATCATGTTAGTTAAGTTTGCGTTTGTTGTACCATGCATTGATTTTACTTCTTTACTATCATTCGCTCTCAATACTTCAAGTTCATTTCCGTTTACTTTAATAGTAATATTATTTACTAAATTAGTATTAAGTTCTCCTTTAGGACCCTTAACAGTAACAGTTCCGTTTTCTTCAACAACTGTAACCCCAGCAGGAATCTCAATTTTTCTATTTCCTATACGACTCATCTTCAGGCCTCCTTACTTATTTGTTACCAAATATACGCAAGAACTTCTCCACCTAGATTTTGACGTCTTGCTTCTTTATCTGTCATAATTCCTTTTGATGTAGAAATAATAGCAATTCCTAATCCATTTAATACTTTAGGAATTTCATCACTCTTAGCATAAACTCTTAATCCTGGTTTTGAAATGCGCTTTAATCCAGTAATTACTCTTTCCTTTTTATCTCCATATTTAAGTGTTAATTCGATAGTTCCTTGAACATCATTTTTAACAACCTTATAATCCTTAATAAATCCTTCTTCTTTTAAAATTCTAGCAAGTTCAATTTTCAAATTTGAAGCAGGCACCGAAACATCAGTATAACGCATTGCGTTTGCATTACGAATACGTGTTAACATATCTGCAATTGTATCAGTTACTACAGCCATTATTTATCCTCCTTCCCAATTACCAGCTTGATTTTTTTACACCTGGTATTTGTCCTTTATAAGCTAATTCTCTAAAGCAAATACGACATATTCCAAATTTGCTCATAACAGCATGTGGTCTCCCGCATTGTTTACAACGTGTATATTCACGAACCTTAAACTTTTGCTTTTTGTTAGCTTTCACAATCATACTTTTTTTTGCCATTATTTACCCTCCAATTACTTTCTAAATGGAATTCCAAGTTCATCTAATAAATCATAGGCTTCTTCATTAGTTTTAGCGGTTGTTACAAAAACTATATCCATACCGCGAACTTTTACAACGTTATCATATTCAATTTCTGAGAAAATCAATTGTTCTTTAATTCCAAGAGTATAATTACCACGACCATCAAAAGCTTTTGGTGATACTCCGTGGAAATCTCTTACACGAGGAAGTCCAACAGACACTAACTTATCCATAAAATTATACATATTATCTCCTCTTAATGTAACTTTACATCCAATTGATTGACCTTCTCTTACTTTAAATCCAGCAACAGATTTTTTTGCTTTCGTTATAACTGGCTTCTGACCAGATATAAGTTCAAGATCATGAACAGCAGCTTCTAATAATTTCGAATTACTAGTAGCATCTCCAACTCCAATATTAATAACGATTTTTTCTAATTTTGGAACTTCCATTACTGATTTATAATTGTGTTTTTTTGTTAAACTTGGAACAATTTCATTTAAATACTTTTCTTTTAGGCGGTTCATCTCGTTACCCTCCTTCCACTAATCAATCTTTTCATTTGATTTTTTAGTTATTCTTATTTTTTTATTGTTTTTATCAATAGTATGTCCGATTCTAGTTCTCTTCTTTGTTTTAGGATCTATAATCATAACATTTGAAGCATGAATTGGTGCTTCTATTTCTAGAATACCACCAGTTTCATTCTGAGTTGGTTTTTTATGCTTTTTAATTATGTTGCATCCTTCAACAATTACTTTGTTTTCTTTTCTTAAAACTTTAGTAATTTTTCCTTCTTTTCCTTTACTAGATCCAGCAATTACTACGACTTTATCTCCTACTTTAAAGTTCATAATATCCTCCTTTATAGCACTTCTTTAGCTAAAGATACTATTTTCATGTAATCTGCATCACGAAGTTCACGTGCTACAGGTCCAAAGATACGAGTTCCTACTGGACTCTTGTCATCTTTAATAATTACGCATGCATTGTCATCAAATTTGATATAGCTTCCGTCAGGTCTTCTAGTACCAAACTTACTTCTAACAACAACCGCTTTAACAACTTTGCCTTTTTTCACAGTTCCATTAGGTGTGGCTTTTTTAATTGTACCAACAACTATGTCCCCGATATTACCAGTTTTTACTTTGCTTCCACCAAGCACACGAATAACTAAAAGTTCTTTTGCACCTGAATTGTCTGCAACTTTTAAACGACTTTCTTGTTGAATCATAATTAATCCTCCTTCACCTAAGAGTTATAAAATAACTGCTTCTTTTACTATTTCTTTTAAATAAAATCTTTTAGTAGCAGAAAGTGGTCTAGTTTCAACTATTCTAACTATATCTCCTACTTTTGCCTTATTAGATTCATCATGTACAGCATATTTCTTAGAATACTTAACTCTCTTGCCATACAATGGATGTTTTTTATAAGTTTCAACTAAAACGGTAATAGTTTTGTTGTTCTTATCACTTACAACTTTTCCAACTAGTTCTTTTCTTACCTTTTCCATAGTGCCTCCCTAATCCTTTAACTCACGTTCGCGTAGAACTGTTTTAAGTCTAGCGACTAGATGTCTTAATTCTCTTATTCTTGAAGGTTTTTCTAAGTTTCCGGTTGCTTGTTGAAAACGTAAATTAAATAATTCTTCTTTAGTTTCTTTTATCTTTGCATTTATTTCTTCAGTGGTTAGATTTCTTATTTCATTAACCTTCATTTTTATCACCACCATTTTCTTTCATTACAAATTTTGTTTTAATTGGTAACTTATGTGAAGCAAGTCTTAGTGCTTCCCTAGCTGTAGCCTCATCAACTCCAGCTATTTCAAACATTATTTTTCCTTCTTTAACAACTGCAACCCATTTTTCAACATTACCTTTTCCTTTTCCTTGACGTGTTCCTAAAGGTTTCTGAGTTAATGGTAAATGTGGGAAAATATTTATCCATACTTTTCCTCCACGTTTCATATAACGTGTCATAGCAATACGAGCTGCTTCAATTTGATTTGAAGTAATCCAAGCTCCCTCTTTTGCTTGCAAACCATATTCACCAAAACTTAATGTTGTATTTCCTTTTGCATGACCTTCGTAAGGTAATCTATGAACACGACGATATTTTGTTCTTGCTGGTATTAGTGCCATCTTTAATTACCTCCTTTAGCCTTTTTATCTTGAAGAATTTCTCCTTTATAAATCCATACTTTAATTCCGATTTTTCCATATGTTGTATCTGCTTCACTTGTTGCATAATCAATATCAGCTCTTAATGTATGTAGTGGAATAGTTCCTTCGGTATATCCTTCACTACGTGCCATATCAGCACCACCTAATCTTCCAGATACCAAAGTCTTAATTCCTTTAACACCATTTTTCATGGCATTTCTAATTGCCCTTTTTTGTGCCATACGGAATGATGCTCTGTTTTCTATTTGATTAGCTATAGATTGTGCTACTAAATTAGCATCAATTTCTGGTTTTTTAATATCAACAATTGAAATTTGAACGTTTTCTCCAACTAAAGTTGATATTTCTTTCTTTAACTTTTCGATTTCTTCTCCGCCACGTCCAATAATTATTCCTGGTTTAGAAGTGTGAATAGTTAATTCGGTTTTCTTATTATTTCTTTCTATTTCAACTTTGCTAATTGATGCATCTTTTAACTTTTTATCTAAGAATTTACGAATTTTCATATCATTTTCTAAATACTTAGAAAAATTATTGTTATTTGCATACCATTTAGCTTCCCAGTCTTTATTTATTCCAATTCTAAGTCCAATTGGACTAACTTTTTGACCCATATTAACCTCCTTACAGATTATTTGCTAGCCACAGTAATAACAATGTGACTAGTTCTTTTATCGTTGTGTCCTATATGACTACGTGAATCAAACATGTGTCTTTTCATTACAGGACCTGCATCTACTCTTGCTTCTTTTACATATAATTCTTCAGCTTTTGCACCATTATTATTAACTGCATTTGCAACTGCTGAATCTAAAACTTTTTTTGTAAGCCTAGCTGGCTTTTTATTCATATTGTTTAATATGTTTAATGCAACATTAACATCTTTACCACGAATTAAATCAACAACCAATCTTGCTTTAATAGGTGATACTCTAAGAGTTTTTGCGATTGCTCTTGCTTCCATATTATTTTCCTCCTAGTCATTATTTCTTTTTATTATCGCCGTGACCACCAAATTTACGAGTCAATGCAAACTCTCCCAATTTGTGACCTACCATATCTTCAGTTACATATACAGGAATAAATTCTTTTCCATTATGAACTGCAAAAGTGTGTCCGATGAAGGCAGGAAATATAGTTGAACGACGTGACCATGTTTTAATAACTTCTTTCTTACCACTTTTGTTTAATTCTTCGACCTTTTTCAATAATCTATCAAAAACATAAGGCCCTTTTTTTAAACTTCTACTCATTTATTTTTCCTCCTTACTTACCATTACGACGACGAACTATTAGTTTATCTGATGCTTTCTTTTTACGAGTTTTATATCCAAGTGCTGGTTTACCCCAAGGAGTAACTGGTCCTTTGCGTCCGATTGGCGCACGACCCTCACCACCACCGTGTGGATGGTCATTAGGATTCATAACTGAACCACGAACCGTAGGTTTGATACCTAAATGACGACTGCGTCCAGCTTTTCCTAATTTAACAAGTTCGTAATCTTCATTTCCAACTTCTCCAACAGTGGCATAGCAAGTTCCTAAAATCTTTCTTTGCTCACCACTAGATAAACGAACCATTACATAATTTCCTTCACGTCCAAGGATTTGAGCTGAGGCTCCAGCAGAACGTGCAAGTTCTCCACCTTTTCCAGGTTTTAATTCTATATTATGGATAACAGTACCAACTGGGATGTTTTTGATTGGCAATGCATTTCCAACCTTGATATCAGCGTTTTCACCGCTCATTATTTCCATGCCGACTTTTAAATCTTTTGGAGCAATAATGTATCTTTTTTCTCCATCTTTATAATTAATTAACGCAATATTTGCGCTTCTATTAGGATCATATTCGATTGAAGCTACAACGCCAACTATGTCTCTTTTATTTCTTTTAAAATCAATAATTCTATATTTTCTTTTAGCTCCTCCGCCTTTATGTCTAGTAGTTATTCTTCCCTGGTTATTACGTCCACCGTTTTTCTTTAATGTAACCAATAAACTTTTTTCCGGAGTATCTGTAGTAATTTCAGTATTAATTAAGGTACTCATTTTACGTCTACCATTGGTAGTTGGTTTATAATTTCTAATTGCCATAAGTAACCCTCCTTCTAACCAAGATCGATAGTTTGACCTTCAGCTAATTTAACAATTGCTTTTTTACTACGATTGCTAAGTCCACTATAACGGCCCACTCTTCTTTTCTTTGGTTTTTCATTAATCGTAGAAATTTCAACAACCTTAACATTGAATATTTTTTCAATAGCTTGTTTAATTTCTGTTTTATTTGCTTTTGGATTAACCTTAAAAGCATATTTTCCTTCATTTTGTGCCATATTAGCACTCTTTTCAGTAATAACTGGTGCTTTAATAATCTCTAAATATTTAGTATCCATTATGCTAGCACCTCCTCTATAGAACTTAATGCCTCATCAGTTATCAAAATCTTGTCTGCAGCAATCAAATCCAATACATTTATTTCTCTAGCTTCAAGCAACGCTACATTTTGTAGATTTCTAGAAGCTAATATTATGTTTTCATCCAATTCTTTAACAATTATTAAAGTTTTAGTATCTTCTAATTTTAAATTTGCAAGAAGATTCTTCATATCTTTTGTTTTAGGAGTAGATAATTTTAACTCCTCAACAATAACCATATCTTGAGCCTTAATAGCTAAAGCGCTCTTTAATGCCAATCTTCTCTCTTTGCGATTCATTTTTTTAGAATAATCTCTAGGAGTTGGGCCAAACGCAATTCCGCCACCCCTCCATTGAACAGCTCTAATAGAACCTTGTCTAGCGTGACCTGTTCCTTTTTGGCGCCATGGTTTTCTTCCACCGCCACTTACTTCTGCACGTGTTTTTGTACTATGAGTTCCTTGTCTTAATGATGCTCTAGCTAATATTATGGCATCATATAAAACTTTATTATTAGGCTCAATAGCAAATATATTTTCGTTAAGTTTTCTATCTTTAATCTTTTCGCCATTTAAATTTACAATTGCTTGTTTTTCCATTTTATTTCCTCCTTTCATCACATTTTAATTTCTTTGTATTGTTTTGTGATGATTATTCTTCAGTAGTCTGTGTTTCTTCAGTTTGTACTTGTTCATCATCAGCTACTTCAGTATTTTCTTCAATTATTTCGTAGCTAATCAATTCTTCTGCAGGATTTACTTTTTCTCCTTTTTTAACTGAAGTTTTGATCATAACTAAAGATTTTTTTGGACCTGGAACATTACCTTTTATTAAGATAACATTATTTTCTAAATCAACTGCAACAACTTCCAAATTTTGAATAGTTGAAGCAACATTTCCCATATGGCCAGGTAGTTTTTTACCTTTTAATACGTGCATAGGTAACATTGTACCTAGAGAACCTACTCCTCTATGATACTGAGAACCGTGTCCCATTGGACCACGTGATTGATTGTGACGTTTAATAACACCCTGGAACCCTTTTCCTTTACTGATTCCACTTACGTCAACAATTTCCCCTTCTTTAAAAATACTAGCATCAATTACTTGCCCCAAAGTATATTCTTCAACATTTACTCCTCTGATTTCTTTTAAGAAGCGCTTAGGAGCAGTGTTTGCTTTGTTAGTATGACCTGTTTTTGGCTTATTCGAAACTTTTTCTCTAACAGTTATTGCGCCCAATTGAATCGCATCATAACCGTCTTTCTCTACTGTTTTAATTTGAGTAACCACATTTGGCTCTACTTCCACAACAGTAACAGGAATTAGTTTACCGTTCTTAGCAAAAACTTGAGTCATTCCAACCTTTTTTCCTAAGATTCCTTTCATTTCTTGTTCCTCCTATATTTTATAATTTAATTTGAATGTCCACACCACTTGGTATATCTAAATGAGCCAATGCATCTATTAACTCTTTACTTGGATTTTTAATATCAATCAACCTCTTGTGTGTACGCATTTCAAACTGCTCACGTGAATCTTTGTACTTATGTACAGCTCTTAAAATAGTGTATTTTTCAACTTCTGTTGGTAGTGGTACTGGTCCACTTATTTCACTATTCATTCTTTTTGCAGTTTCTACAATTTTAGTCGTTGCATTATCAAGTATTCTATGATCATATGCTTTTAATTTGATACGAACTCTATTTGACATTTCATATCCTCCCTTCGCCTATATCTTGGTATAGACTTGCTCCGTGTAAATAACCTGATTTAATTTATCAACTTATCCTGGTGTATCAGCAACCTCACACATCTAAGCCAGTCACACGTACTAAATTATAACACATTACCATTAAGGAAATCAACCCTTTTTTTAATAAAATAAAAGAAATAATAAGTAAAATTATTTACTCATTATTTCTAATGCTTTTTGTAATTGATTATCATTTTCATCAGTAGGATTAACATAGTACTTTTCATCAAGTTCCACTTCATCCGTAGGTGTAACTCCCTTTCCTTCAATTTCATTGCCCTCCGGAGTAAGCCAATTTTGTATAGTATATTTTATCATGGCTCCACTAGAAAGAGTTCTAGTTTTTTGAACCTTTCCTTTTCCATAAGTGGTAACCCCTATAACAGGCGATGACAAATTCTCTTTTAATGCAGCCATCAATATCTCAGAAGCAGAAGCGCTTGCTTTATTTACCAAAACCGCAGTCTTTAATTTAATTGTCGGATCCTTTTTATTTATAACTTTTTCTATCTTACCTTTTGTATCTAATTGATATATTATATCATTTTTATTAAGAAACAATTCTGCAATAGATTTAACCGTCGTTAAATATCCTCCACTATTTCCTCTTAAATCTAATATTAGCGAGTCAATACCTGATTCTTCTAATTCTTTTTCCACTTTGACAAATTGATCATAAGTGTTATTTGCAAATACCGAGATATTTATTACACCTATCTCTTTATCACCCTTAGATATTATCTTAGAGGTAACAGACTCTATGTCCACCTTCCCTCTAGTAACTTCTATCGTTTCTTCTTTTCCTTCTCTAAGTATTGTTAATTCAACTTTTGTTCCACTTTTACCTTTTATTAAGTCGGAAACTTCATTAAGATTCATTCCTTCTACACTTTTACCATCTATTTTAGTAATTATATCTTTTACTTTCAAACCCGCTGAAGCTGCTGGACTATTTTCAAAAATCTTAGTGATATAAATTTTTCCTTCTTTAGAAAAAGTTATTTCTCCCCCCATTCCAACATATTCCCCTTCTAGTTCCTCATTAAAAGAAGCACTTTTGTCTTCGTCCAAATATGTCGAATATGGATCATCTAAGTATTCTATCATTCCGGAAATAGCTGCATCAATCAATTCATTTTTATCAACGTCTTCATAATAATCATCCACTATAGATTCATATGTTTCTACTAACTCTACTAATTCTGCTTCTGTCATTATCTTCTTTGGTGTTTTATTTATTGCATATGAAACTTTTATTGTTATTGTGATAGCACATACTGCGGTTATTATCATTATTATTATAACTTCTAATAAATTGAATTTAGCCCTTTGCTTTTCAACCTTTTTCTTAGAGTTGATTTTCTTAAAAATATTGCTAAATTTATTTCTAGTATTTTCTTTGGCTCTTTTTGACGTTTCATCTTTTAAATTTTCTTTTTCGTTTTGAAGCACATTATGATTTTTAGACTTTGATTTGCCTCTTTTACTTAAATCACTTGTTTTGTTAAAAGTTTGCGTCTGAGCAACATTTTTCTTTTTATTTACTTCCCTTTTTGAATCTTCTTTTTCCATCTGGCACCTCTTATTTTAATTTTAATGAATAATTTTTAATGTTTTCAACTCCATTTACAAATTTGTCAACCTTCCCATCTTTTATCCTAATCAAAGTAGGATTTTTCACTTTAAGTTCTTCCAAATTTTCAGGTGTTGTATCTACACTCTTGCTATCTTCTACTAAATAATTTGCATTAAATTTTTTGCTTAAATCGACCTTATATGCGGATGCAGTCTCTTTTAAACTTTCAAAAATAGTGTCAAACAAACCAGCAGTAGCTTCGTTCTCAAAATCATAATACAAAACAAAATAATCACTATCTTTTTGCTTAAAAGTTCTCTCAGCAAGAATTTCAACATATTGAATATCAGGCTCTGAATCTTTTTCCTTTTTTAAATTTATTTCTCCAGTAAATAATGCAACCAATAAATATATTAAAGCAAACGCTACCAAAACTCCAATAACTATTTTTATGGCCTTTGAAACTTCTTTATCTTCTCCCTTAAAATTTCTATCGATTACTTTTTTGCTTTTCTTATTCTTCATTATAATCACCTAAGAACAATTTTAACACAAATATAAACAAAAATAAACACAAAAGTGTTTATTTCATAGTAGGAATAGCACTTATTGAACTTGCTATTTCTATTAATTCAAGTTGACTCATCGCATCTGACACAATATAGTAATCTATTCCATTGCTCGACCACGTTATAGAATTTTCTGTAAGAGCTCCTATGGTATCTGTTAACATATATGGCTCTCCAAATGTTGGAATTATACTAAATTCCTCATCTATGCTACTTGTTTCCTCTACTAGCAAGAATGGTTTTTCACCATCAAACGTTAATATAATTCTTTCTCCATCAGTTTTTGATACCTTTTCCTGTTCTGTTAATGATGTGCCTGTAGGTATATATAATGGATATATGATATCATCTATAACACTTGATTGCTCAGTTGATGTAGTTCCATTTCCTTCCTTTTTTTCTGCATCAGTGGTGTTGTTTTCTCCAGTATCATTTGTTTCCTTTTTATTAGTTTCTGTTTCATTATTTTCAGTCGCTTCGTTATTTTTTGTTCCTTCATTATTCAATTCAATCTTATCAACTATACTATTCAAATCAAAATAGTCATCATTAAAATCAGAATTCCAGTCTATACTATTAAATGTCATGATCATTTGTGGTATATCATTGGAATTGAGAACTTCAACTGTTTTAATGTTTAGATCTTTATCTAGTGTTATTTTTTGCTTGACAAGTTGAGCATTATTCGGATAATTTACTTTAGTAGTAAATATATATTGCCCATTTATTTCTTCAAAAGTCCTATCTTTATCGTTTGTAATATCTTCTAGTAGCGAACTTAAAAGATATATTTGAGAATTGTTTTTTGGCCAATCGCTTTGAAATTTAAAGCTTTTGTTTAGGGAAGGTGTAATAACATATACTCCTTCTTCATTTTTTAAGATTATTTGTTCATGATTATTTGCTTTATTAGTTAAACTTACACGATAATTCTCTTTTTCCTTATAACTTGCATCGACATCATATTGATATGTATCATCATTATTGGTTATTTCTAACACACCAACAATTCTATAACTGTCAGCTTTTTCTACTTTCTTCTTTAAATCGTTTATTATATCATCCTCTCCATATTTTCCACATCCCACCAATATCAATAAAAAGAAAAAAATAGCTAAAAAGAAAATTTTATTTTTCATATTTCACCCCATATATTTGTTTTCAATTAATTATATGGTTATCTTTTTTTATTATTCCCGAATAAAATCAGAATATTTGTTTATTATAATAGTGAATTAAATAAAAGGAGGAATTATAATGAAAACACTTCAAAGAATAGCTTTAGTATTAACAATAATCGGAGCTTTAAATTGGGGTCTAATTGGTTTTTTTGATTTCAATTTAGTTACTGCATTATTCGGAGATACAAATAGTATTATATCAAGAATAATATATTCTATTATTGCTATCGCAGGTATAATTAATATTGGTTTGTTTTTTGAGGATTAGATAGTAAAAAGGCTAAGCAAATTTTTGCTTAGCTTTTTCTTTATTCTGCACTTATTCTAATCTTTACCTTTTTAATTTTTGAAGTATAAGAAACTCTATCGTCACTACCAGATACCTTTATTTCAACCTCGTGTTCTCCCACCGACAAATCAGATAAGTCAATATATGCATTTATCTTAGATACATCTATATTTTTTATTACCGATTCACTACCACTTAGTACCACACTTATACTACTATCTTCTTTGCTCAGAGCTTGAACTTTTAATCCGGAAGCTAAATTTAATGAATTAATTCGAACTCCGGTTATTTCCTTAGTTGCAATATCGTCTACAACCATATTTATAGTCACTTTATTGACGCTCATTTCTCTAACCCCAGCAGGTTTCTTTAAGTTAACATTATATTTTTTATTTGCTTTAATTCCTTCAATATCTATTTCTGCAGTTACATATTCAACATCTTCTAGCGCTTGATCAGCACCATAAACAGTTACACTAGAAACATTAGAAGTTAAAGATTTAATTGCCTTATTATCTAATTCTCCCTTAGTTTCGATTTTTATCGGTACTGTTTTACTAGGAGAACTAATTTTTATAGTTGCTTCTACCTTTTCAGGAACAATTTCAACATCCAATACATTTCCTTGTTGGTCATAGGCAACTAAAGGAACATCTTTTAACGTTATACTCCCTACTTTTGGATTATTTAAATTATCAACGTCTATTAAAGCTTTAACAGACGCAACCTTTTCAAGTTTATATTCAGCACCCTTTATTATTACCGTATCCCTGCTTAAAGTCACTGATTCTATATTTAATTTTGTATCTAAATTATCTTTATGGATAATATCATATGTTAATTCCCTATTTGCAGACATTTTTTCATAAACAACAACGGTAACTACAGAAGGATCAAGTTTATACTCTACCGATGATACAAGTTGTTTGTATTTTGTTGTTACTCGATGTGTTCCTGGTTTCAAGTCCTGCAAGTCAAGAATTATTTCATCTGCAGGATATTGTTTAGCTAGATAAACATCCCATCTTCTACCTATCAATGTCACATCAGCAGTTTTTGGAACACCTTCTACCACATATAATTCTTCGTTATAAATAGCTTTTACTGGTTGCCCATATAGTACCTCAGCGGAATTATCTACTAAAGTTGTAGTTTTTTGATCTACAGTATAAAATACCGCAAAAGCTGCAACCAAGGATATAATTAATAAAGCTTGTTTATTCATTAAAACTTTTTCTAATCCTTTTTTGTTGTTTTTTAACATATCACCAAAACTCATTATGAATTTGGTTATAGGAGTTATTATATAACGATCAAACAAATCTATTAAAGTTTTAAATATATTTTTTTTATTCTTATTTGTTTTCTTCATATATTTCTTCCTCTTCTTCATCAATATCTTGTTTTGGTCTAAGTTCGTCTATAAGCATCATCCTAATATCATCTATAGTAAGATTATAGAAAAGTTCTCCTTTTACCGCTATTGATAATCTTCCTGTTTCTTCCGATACAACTAATGCTATACAATCAGTTTCCTCTGCAATACCCAATGCAGCTCTATGCCTAGTTCCTAAATGTTTATTCGTCTTAGGATTATTACTTGTAGGGAAAACAGCGCCAGCACAGCTTATCTTGTCTCCTTGAATAATAACCCCGCCATCATGCAATGGATTATTAGGGAAAAATAACGATATTAACAACTCACTTGAAATATCACCATAAATCTTCTTGGCCTTCTCAATATAATCCCGTAGACTAACATCTCGTTCTATAACTATTAAAGCCCCAATCTTCATTTTCCTTAGATATTCCATAGATTGAATTATCTCATATACTAATCTCTCTCGTTCATCTACAGTCAAAACCTTATGCCTTCCTAACAATTGGCTTCTTCCTAGTTGTTCTAATACTGTCCTAATTTCTGGTTGAAATACTATTATTAATGCCAATGGCCCCCACATAATTATATATTCTAACAGCACACCCATAGTTACAAAATTAAAAACATCACTTACTATTTTTAATATTATTATTATAATTACACCTTTAAAAATCAATGTCAACTTTACACTGTTTTTAATACTTTTTAATATGTAATAAAAAACTAACCATACCAGTAAAATGTCTACTGTTTTATTAATTATTGAGATTACACTTTCTAAAGTTATGCTCATATTCTTCCTCCATTTTATAATAAAATTATAGATTAATAATTATTCATTGTTAACAATATTCTGTTGTGCATCCTTATCTATTTCTGTTTTAGAAAGCCCTTTTTCTTTTTTTTCGCCAATATATCCAATTAAAGCAAAAATAAATATTAAATTAATCACAACATATATATAGTAATATACCCCTGACAAGGTATCCCTAAAGAATTCTATCATAATTATTCCCTCTATTCTTTTTCTATAATATCATATCTTTTTATTTTTTTCCATTATTATTTCCATAATCTCTTACTAATTGTTTAAAATGTTCTCCTCTTTTTTCAAAGTTAAGATAAAATCCATAACTAGCAGCAGCAGGTGACAATAGACATATTTTGTTATCTTTTGTGACCTCATACGACATTTTTACTGCCTCTTCCATATTATTTACACTCAAAATGTGTTTATTTGTTGTATAGTTTCTAAATAAATTTTGAATTCTTATATTCGTATTTGGCAACAAAATTATGTTTTCAACAGAACTTGTTGATAAAAATTTAACCAGCAAAGTATAATCAATACCTCTATCCATTCCACCCAATATAATGGTGTCTACATTTTTCAAACTCTTTACTGCATTTATCACTGCCTCTTGAGCCGTTGCGATAGAATCGTTATAAAATTTTATATTATTATACTCCCCAACATATTCTAATCGATGCTCCAACCCTTTAAAACTTTTGACAGATCTTAACGCTTCATTTACATTAACTCCTAAAATATTTGTAACTATAATAGCCGTAATTATATTTTTTTTATTATGATCCCCTATAAGGGAAGTCTCAATTTTAGAATAGTCGATATTTAATGGATTATCATCTATACATATTTTATTAGATTTCACAGATTCTATTTCTTCTTTTGTTATATATTTCCAAATATCTCCATATATAAGATAATCATCATTATTTTGATATTTATATATGTTTTTCTTACACTGTACATAAGATTCAATACCATTATAATGGTCTAAATGTTCTTCATATATATTTAATAATACAGAAATACTAGGACTTGCCTTAACATATTCCAATTGATGACACGAAAGCTCATAAACTAATATAGTATCCTTGTTAATTTTATCTATAACATCAAAACAAGGAACCCCAATATTTCCAATTAAAAGAGCATCATAATTATTATCCTTCAAAATATGATATATAAGCGAAGAAGTAGTGCTTTTACCTTTAGTTCCCGTTATTCCAACTATCTTATTTTCACAAAACATTAAGAATATGTCAGTCAACGAAGTTATTTTTTCTTTTTCTATGTCATCTATATAATCTTTTATTATTATTCCTGGCGATTTTATTACCAAATCATATTCTTTTGTCGAATTTAAATAATCCTCTCCTATATGCAATTTTATATTTTCGTCTATAGTTATTTCGTTTTTATCAGCTATTCCAAGTGAAGAATATTTTATATTGTTTTCTTTTATAAATTTATATGCAGATTTCCCCTCTCGGCCAAATCCTAATATCAATATTTTTTTACCAGTCAAAAATTTAATAATTTTATCTTTCATCTTTATCATATCCCATCATTTTTAGAAATTTATCATTTATAAAGTTGTTGTTGTTAAAGTAATTATCAACATCATATTGCTTGCTTGAATCATAGAAATTTTCTTTATAATATTTTAGTAACAAGGGCAACTCAGAATATTTCTCTATAGATAATTTTAAAGCATAATCTATTTCTTCTTTTGTTCCTACGCATTCAAATGGTTTATCAAAATCTTGACTTATAAGAGCTAATAATGTGTCTTTATATTTTTCATCATCTAGCATATCATGATGAAATATTTGAATCAATTTTTCTCTATCTACAAACGGATATAACATTATAAAAACATACAAACATTTTGAACAATCTCCGCACCAAGTATTTGTTTTACTTCCAAGATTACAGCTCCTAAACACATCTAAATATTTTGGTTCTTTCAAAAATCTTTTTATAATTTGAAATTCGTTCCAGCATCTAAGTAAACTAAAGTACTCTATATATGGAGTAAAATACTTAAAAGTATAATTTCTAAAATCTTTTTCAAACTCAAAACTTTTTGAATATTGATGATTTATATTGGTATCTTTAACATTTCCTTCATTTGCACTAGCCTCATTTGATAAAACAATATATTTTTTATTGTTTAGATATGCCATTATATATGCAGCAAATGCTAAACAAGAAGAAAAGGGAACATGTCCATTATAAAAGCCTTCTTTATTTAAATCTAACATAAGTGGATCCAAAGTTACATTAAAAGACAAAATATCATCTTTAGTATAGCCAGCAGTATAAATTGTATTTAAACTTGCTAAGTCGTCAGGATAAATATTTCTTTTATATAAAAAACACTTGTTTTTCTGTTTTTCAGACTTTAATAACTCGAGTGTAACAATAGAATCTTTTCCTCCACCAACAGGAATTAAATTCCCACTAAATTCGTCCTTAATATCAAAGTTATACATTTTATTAGTTGTTATTATTTCAACAAATTCTTCATACGGAATATTCAGATTATTTTTATATAATAATTCACCCAATCCATTATAAAATAATTTCTTAAAAAAAGATTTTTGATCATCATTAAGATATCCACATTCTATAACAAATTTCTTTGCACATGTTAATTTATAATAATTTATAGCATTAATAATTCCAAAATTAAAGAACAAGTAATTTAAAAAATCTTTATTAATATGCTCGTTTGTTATATTGCTTTTTTCAATTGAAACCATAGGTGTAAAAACATACTCAGAAATTGCATATTCATATTTAATATTTATTCTTTTTTCATCCTCTATAACAGTAAATTTTTTAAATACAAACGTTGAATATTTTTCTCTTAAACTTATCATATTAAACCTCCCTCGTCTTCAAATAATAACTTTCTATAGCATTAATTAAAAACTTTCCAGCATCATCTAAAGAGTCTTCCAATTCTAACTTCCTATCATATTTTATTCTCTCTATCACAAATGACTTCGCTAAATTTTTTACAACAGTCTCATCATTTAACACAGATTGAATCTTGCCTATTCCATACTTTACCATATTTAAGTAGACAACCGAAATCGTTTCTTCATATGATAGTGCCTTGCTAAAATCATAATTTAAATAATCTTCGTTAAGCATTTTATTCTTTCTATAATATGAATAAGTTTTAACCACATTTTTTAATAATTCTGCTTTTATTTTATTCGTTCCACAATTTATCAAATCTTCTCTTACATTTTCAGTTCTTGAAAAATAATTATAGTTTTTATGTAAAACAACTTCTTCTAATGCCTTTGCAGTATTATCTATTGCGTACTCCATACTCTCATCATTTGAAACAGTATTATTAGTTTTAAAACAATCGTCATAAGATTTCTTCATGGTTAAAAAACAAGCCCTATCCAATATTTCAAGCGGTTTTATAAAAATCACTCCTTACCTCTTTATATAGTTATATTATACATCAAATAAAAAGATATTGAAATAATTATAATCAACATCATTAATTGATATTTATAATATGTATTTTTTTCTAATCCAACTATCTTTTCTTCAAAACGATACTTTCCGGATTTTCGCTTATCAGCGAAATGTCTGCTTTTTTATAAGATTTGTATGGATAATTCAAATAATTTTCTATACTTTGATCACTCCAATTTGTTACCCTTTTTAAAAGAGCAAATTGGCTTTCAAAATCAGAATTAATCAAATTATTAAGCTTTATACTATCCAGCCTATTTATACAAGGGAAAATTATCTTTTTATCATTATTTATCTCATATATCATATTCGAAAGATAAGTATTAGAATTAAATATTGAATATTTAAACTCTCTCATACTTCTAAACTCATAATTGCAACTTTCTGTATAAGCTATATCAACTTGACTAAAACTTTTTAAAATATAAAGCAGTTTTTTTGAATTAGTATTTTCCCTTTTATAAAAACAGTTATTTATAATATAATCAAAGTTAAAGATTCCTGAATCATTTAAAAAATCAAATAGCAACAACAGATCATCATCTACTTTGTCAAAAACATTTTCTATCGCAAGTATTATTGTAAATCTTTTCTTTAGACTATTAACCTTTTTTAAAAAATCATTCAGATTGCTTTTGTCAACACTATATGTTAAATCAGCAACTTCATTCCATCTATACCAATTTGGCTTTTGAATAAATAATTGATTATTTAAAGCATTTACTGACAAACAAAGACCATCGAATTTATTAGAATCCATTATAAGTTTTATTTCTTCTATACTCTGTGTTGAAACAGGAAAATATATTTTAAAGTTCTCTATACCATTATAAATCATTATATAATCCTCCAATTAATTATATTTGTTTATATTTTTTATATTCGATAAATAATAAAGATAGCATTGTGATAAAAGCCCTATTTCACTAGGTTTATAACGTTGCACTTTTAAAATATAAAAATATAATATATTGAAAGGAGAATGATTTTATGTACGGATATAATTATGGATATCCTAGTTGCTGCTGTGGTGGCAATAATAATTATTGGATTTGGATAATCATAATAATATTTATAATCCTATTCCTATTCAGATGCCCCGAATCAAAAAATTGCATATAACAACTAGTGTATAACTTTTAACGTCTTCTAAAATATATCGTACTAATTTAACACAATAATTAGAAAACCTTAATAAAAAATCGAGGGCAAAATTTATTTATACCCTTGATTTTTATTGCGCAATTATATCGTAAAGAAAAAATATCGGAGTAAACTACTCCGATATTTTATATTTTAATCTCGAAAAATTCGAGTTTCCTATCAAACTGGTGGAGCCGGGGAGAATCGAACTCCCGTCCAAAAAGGGTGACAGATAGACTTCTACAAGTTTAGTTAATTAATAAAATTCATTATATAACAAGTAATTAACAACCAATTATATAACTAGTCTATAAAAATTCATTTCCATTCATAGACATAACGGAAATATATCCTACTAAAATCAGCCCTTAATAAATTCCCGTAGGAAAAGAATTTATAAGAGCGCATTCCCTAATAAATTAGGCAAAAGCTACAGCGTTTTTATTAAACATTGAAGCGAATGCATCTTTAATTTTGTTTCCAGTTATATTTAACTGATGCAATTTAAGGTTTGCTTCCTACTTGCTATCTAAATTCAATCCTTCCTGTCGAAACCTAGTCGGCCCCATGAACTAGATTATATCATAATTTATGCTTTTTTTCAATAAAATTGCTCAGTATCTGATCTTACTAGACTTATCCATTTGTCTTTGTATATCCCTTTCCTTTATACTTTCTCTTTTATCATAATTCTTTTTTCCTTTACATAAACCCAATAATATCTTTGCTTTATTGTTTTTGAAATACAATTTTAGAGGAATTAAAGTAAATCCTTGTAAATTGATTTTCTCACTAAGTTTTAATATTTCCTTTTTATGCATTAAAAGTTTTCTAGTTCTTGTTTCATTATGATTAAAAATATTTCCTTCCTTATAATGAGATATAAACATATTAAGTAAATAAATTTCGTTTTTTCTTATAACAGCATAACTATCTTTCAAATTGCATTTTCCATCTCTAATAGCTTTAATTTCTGTCCCAGTTAAAACTATCCCACATTCATATTCTTCTTCTATAAAATAATCGTGCTTTGCTCGCCTATTAAGTATTTCCACCATATCACCTACAATTTCTTTATAATTTCAAAATCTATAGTTTTAGCTTCATGTGAGGCTGCTTTTACTTTTATTAGCACCTCATCTCCTAGAGTATATCTCATTTTTGTTTTTTCACCAGTAAGGGTCTGAGTTGCTTCATCATAAACAAAGTAATCCTTCATATCATTTACATGTACTAGTCCCTCTATAAGATTATCCAGTTGAACAAACAATCCAAAATTCGTAACAGATGAAATGATACCTTTATATTCTTCACCTATATGATCTTCCATATATTCGGCCATTTTCATATCTTCTACTTCACGTTCACATTCTACGGATTCTCTTTCTTTAAAAGACGAATTCTCAGCAATATATACTAATTTTTCTTGCCATTTATTTATGGTTTGCGTAGATATATCCCCATTAAACAAATAGGTTCTAAGAAGTCTATGAACAGTAGTATCCGGATATCTTCTGATTGGTGAAGTAAAATGAGTATAGCACTTACTAGCTAATCCATAATGCCCTAAATTTTGGGGCAAATATATTGCCTTTTGCATATTTCGTAAAAGTAAGCTAGATAAAACTTTAAATTCTTTTTTATCCTTTAAAGAACTTATTAATTTTTGGATTGATTTTGGACTCATATCTTTTAAATTAAAATTGATTGTATAACCTAAACTCTGTACAAACGATATAAAATCTCTAATTTTTTCTTCTTTTGGATATTCGTGAATACGATAGATAAAAGGTAAGTCCATATAAAATATATGCGTTGCTACACATTCATTTGCTTGAATCATAAAATCTTCAATTATATTTTCTCCTCTTCCTCGAGATCTCAATATAACATCTGTTGGATGACACTTTTCATCTACCAAGATTTTTGCTTCATCAACATCAAAATCAATGTATCCCCTATTTTCCTTGTTCTTTCTAATAATTTTTGATAACTCATCCATTAGTTTTAATTTCTGCACATATGGTTCATATCCATCAGGAATCTCATTTTTCTCTATAACCCGATTAACTTTTTTATAAGTCATTTGAATTCTTGATTTTATCACACTTTCAAATATTTGATAATCCACTGTCTTTCCATTTTGATCTACTTCCATAACACAAGAGATTGCTAGTCTTTCTACACCAGGATTTAAAGAACAGATACCATTTGATAATTTATGTGGAAACATCGGAATTACTCTATCAACAAGATAAACAGAAGTCCCTCTATCCATAGCTTCCTTGTCTAGTGCTGAACCTTCCTTTACATAATAGGAAACATCTGCAATATGTACACCTAATTTGTAATTACCATTTTCAAGAACTTCAATAGAGATAGCATCATCTATATCTTTAGTGTCATCCCCATCTATTGTAAATATTACTTCATTAGTTAAATCCTTTCGTCCAATTTTCTCTTTTGAGCTCACCTCTTCTGGAATACCATCCAATTCCTTTATTACTTCATCAGGGAAAGAATCATTTATCTCATATTTATAAACAATAGAAAGAATATCTACACCAGGATCATTTTTATGACCAATTATCTTTATTATTTCACCTTTATAGCGATTTTTTGTAATATTTTTCAATATTCTAGCTACTACCTTATGTCCATCAACTGCACCCATTGCTTTATCCTTATCAACTTCAAGTTGAATATCAAGTTTTCTATCGTCGGGAATTATATATCCCTTATTTTTTTTAAAATAAATTTCCCCAACAACTGTGGATAAATCTCTCTCTAAAATCTTAAGAATTCTTCCCTCTCTTTTTTCACCATTATTCTTACTTAAAATTTCTACTATGACGGTATCATTATTTAGTGCTTTATTTATATTTGTTTCAGAGATAAATATATCTTCCTCGTCTCTAACTTCAACAAACCCGAATCCTTTTTTATTCACTCTTAATCTACCTTTTCTAAGATTACTATCTTCTAAAAGCATATAACGATCTTTATTTGAATGATACACTTTATACTCTACTTCAAGCTTTCTTAAGGCATCTGAAAACTCTCTTGTTTCTTCTATAGTATTCAATTCCAAACAAGAGTCCAATTCCTCTATAGATAATGCTTTACCCGATTTTCTTAATATTTCCAAAATTTTTTCTTCCATATAATCCACCTTATATATCCTTAAATACAATTATACAATAAAAAAAAGACTTTTTACAGTCTAATTATATAAATTCAGCTATCAAACTTACTAGGAAAAAAATCATTCCTAGCGCTAATGTGATTCTACTGATTAAAAGTTCTACTCCACGCTCTTTTCTTCTACTAAATAAGTCAGAATTCCCACCAGAAATTATTTGCGATGCACTCTCTGCTTTATTACTTTGTAATAAAACAATTGCAATAAGTAACAAAGATATTATTAACAAAAATGTTTTCAAGTCGATCCCTCCGTATCACTATTAATTAATCTAACATAGAATGTTTAAAAATGCAAGTATTAGATTAATTTAGCACATAATATTAATATAAATTTATTCAAAAATATTTAATATTGTGTTATAATTTCTTATATAATGAGTCATAGGAGGTTTAAGTATGAAGATAGTTAACTTGAAATATAGTGAGTTTGAAAATTTTGCCAGAAATCATCCTTTAAGAAACTATTATCAATCTGTTGCATATGGTACCTTGATGACTAACTTTGGTTTTAAAGCCTCCTATATAGGATTTGTTCATAATGGCAATTTGATTGGTGTTTCCTTAATTTTGCATAGGCCTATATTCATGGGATTTAAATACGGATATGCCCCTCATGGATTATTGATTAATTACAATGATTATAAATTACTACCTGAAGCAGTAAAAAAAATGAAAAGCTATTTGTTTAAACAGAGCTTTCTAATATTGAAAATTGATCCACTAATAGTTAAAAGCATTAGAGACCAAGAAGGTAATATAATAAGTCAAAATAACGAAATAGATAAAATTATGTCTTGTTTGAAAAACACTGGCTTTAATCACTGCGGATTTAATAATTATTTAGAAGCAGTTAAACCAAGATGGCATGCGATTTTAGATATGCAAAATAAAAAAGCAACAGAATTATTTTATGATTTAGAAAAACAAGTTCGTAACAAACTTAGAAAGGCTGTAAAATTTGGCGTTGAAATATACAAAGATAATACTAATAATATAGAACAAATCTACGAATTCATTAGAAAAAAAGGAAACTATTCATTAAGGTATTATCAAGAATTTAAGAAAAATTTTCAGGACTCTTTTGAAATCTATTTAGCCAAAATAAATACTGAAGTTTATGTATCTAACAGTAAGCATTTATTTGAAAAAGAATCAGAAGTTAATGATTATCTAAATAATGTTATACAAGAAGAGGGTTACAAAGGCAAGGACATGAGAACTGTGTTAAATAAAAAAATGGAATCAGATAGGATACTTGCATCATATAAAAAACATCTAATTATATCCACACAGTTGTTAAAGGATCATCCTGAAGGATTGCTTATTGGTGGTGCCATAATAATTAAATACGGAAATCAAATTAATTTATTAATTGATGGCTACTCAGAAGAATATAACAATTTATGCCCCGGATATCTTACAAAATGGAAAATAATAGAAAAATATGCACAATCAGAGATTTCATTTTTTGATTTAAATGCAATCTCTGGAGATTTTACAGATAACAATCGTTATAAGGGATTGAATGAAGCAAAACTTGGATATAATAGTTTAGCAACAGAATACATCGGTGAATTTAATATAATAATAAATAAACCAATGTACGCTTTATATAGAAATACGAAAGATAAGTACAATTTAAAAGAGCAAAAGAAATAAAATCTTTTGCTCTTTTTTCTTACCAATTAACTTGAGACATTTCTTTAAGAGTTTGTTCCATCAACGTTTTTAATTCTCCTGGGTAATTTTGTCTATATCCAGACAATTCTTTTGAAGGCTTTGATATGTATTTACCAAAGTAAAATGCATATGCTTCTGCAAAGAACTCGTCTGTACCTTCATCAAATGCGTAATCAGTTAATATTTTTTTATAATATTTATTATATAATTGCGTAAATTCCCTTCTTGCAGAAATTCGACCCTTTCCCTTTAAAAATGCATAATAGCCATCCATTCCATGTGCAAGTTCATGAGCAACAACCCCATCATAGTAAGAATCACATCTAATATCAGAAGCCCAAAGCATAGCAAATCCACTAGTCATTCCTATAGCATTTTGTGTCCCATAATAACTATTAAATGAATTTTTTGTTAATATATATATATTCCCTGCTTGAACTAAATAACTTGGATTGGCTTGTATATCAGCTATGTATTTATTTACTATAGAAGATGAGCAACCATTCTCAACATACACAGTAGTTCCATTTACTTTTTTTGAATAAGCTATTCCGTTTTTAGCCTTACTACTGCTAGAACTACTAGAAGAACTACCACTAGTTGTATTCTTCTTTGTAATAGCATAAAATGTTGTATTTTTCGTTAATGTTATTGTACTTCCTACTTTATATTGTGCTGTTGTTGCATTCTTTGATGTATTCCATCCTACTATTGTATATCCATCTCTTTTTATACTTGGTGCTTTTACTGTGCATGAGCTACCTGTTGTGTTACAACTCAAACTACTACTTCCTATACTAGTTGCTCCATTTTTATCAAATGTTGCTTTGAATGTCTTTGTTGTTGTAGTTCCTGAAGAACTACTGCCAGTTGTGTTTTTCTTTGTAATAGCATAAAATGTTGTATTTTTCGTTAATGTTATTGTACTTCCTACTTTATATTGTGCTGTTGTTGCATTCTTTGATGTATTCCATCCTACTATTGTATATCCATCTCTTTTTATACTTGGTGCTTTTACTGTGCATGAGCTACCTGTTGTGTTACAACTCAAACTACTACTTCCTATACTTGTTGCTCCATTTTTATCAAATGTTGCTTTGAATGTCTTATTTGTCGATGTGCTACTACCTTTTACTTCATACTCCCTTGTTTTATAATCTATTACCTTCCTTTTACATACACTATCACTATATATCGTCCATTTCGCATACATTCCACTCTTATTTACGTTAAATTTAACAGTAGAATATTTACTTACATCCACCTTGGTACAATTGGTTTCTACTATCTTTGTATTTTCATCATATGCACCAGCTTTAAAATAGTAATCCTTAACTCCTACATACGTAAAAAAACCTTTTGCTTCTATTCTTGTTCCTTTTTCTACCTCTGAACCTATTACATTATCAAAGTATAATACAGTTGGTACTACTATAGCTTCATTTTTATTTCCTTCAACTTCTTTTGTAATATTTTTTATTATTACAAATATTATTGCTACTATTAATACTATCAATACCACTACAAATGCTATTATTTCCCATTTTTGGTTTTTCTTTTCTTCTTTCACATTTATCACTTTCCTATTTTCTATTATTATTATCTTACATTAATTCTTTTGTGTCAATTACTACATTGAATATTGTTTTTCTTTGTGATACAATTATTCCATAATAAAGGAGGCTGTTATGAAAGTCAAAAATCTTTTACCATTTTTATTATTAGTAATTTTGGTTCTTACTTGTGCTTGTGATAAAAATCAATCTAATTCTTCTGCTGAAATTTCTGAAAATACTGATTTAGTTACTAAATTTGATGCTGAATTAGCCAAAAATAATATTGATTTTGAAAAGATTAAACTTGTTAATCCCGAGCATAATTCTGACGAAACTTATTATTACTATTTAAATGATGATAGTGTGTTTGTTCTTTATATTTTTGATACTAATTCTGAAACTTATAAAGATATAATCAAAAATGGCTATATATCTTCTTCTGAAGGTGTTGTTGAACAAATTGAAATCGAATATAATTCTGGCCTAGTTATTGAAAAAAATATTAATACCGAGGCCTTTGATTTCGTTATCTCTTCTTTTAACAACGTTAAATAATATAGTATTAATAAGAATATTAGTATAAAGAATAACCTCTTTCTGATTTTATAAGAAAGAGGTTTTATTTTTTTGCATTTTAATTCTGAATTTTTAAACTAAAAAATTTATACTAAAAAAAAAGAGATAAACTCTTTTTTATTCAATAATTTCTGAAACGTTACCAGCACCAACCGTACGTCCACCCTCACGAATTGAGAACTTAGTACCATTTTCAATTGCGATTGGATGAATTAAATCAACAGTAATTTCAACGTTATCTCCAGGCATAACCATATCTACTCCAGCTGGTAATTCTATAACACCAGTTACATCAGTAGTTCTAAAATAGAATTGTGGTCTGTAATTTGCAAAGAATGGAGTATGACGTCCACCTTCTTCTTTGGATAAAACGTATACTTGTGCTTTAAATTTATGATGAGGAGTAACACTTCCTGGTTTAGCTAATACTTGACCACGTTCTACTTCTTCACGAGAAATACCACGTAATAATACACCTGCATTGTCTCCTGCTTCAGCATAGTCAAGTTGTTTTCTAAACATCTCAATTCCAGTTACAACTGTTGATTTAGTGTCTCTAATACCAACTATTTCTACTGTATCATTAAGTTTTAATTGTCCTCTTTCAACACGTCCTGTAACAACTGTTCCACGTCCAGTAATTGTAAATACATCTTCAATACTCATTAAGAATGGTTTTTCAGTATCACGTTCTGGAGTTGGAATCCATTCGTCAACAGCATCCATTAATTCATAAATCTTAGCTTTTGCTTCAGGATCTCCCTCAAGAGCTTTTAAAGCAGACCCACGAATAATTGGAGTATTGTCTCCATCAAATCCATATTCATTTAATAAATCGCGGATTTCCATTTCTACTAAATCTAATAACTCAGGATCATCAACTTGATCACATTTGTTCATAAACACAACCATTTTAGGAACACCAACTTGGCGAGATAAAAGAATGTGTTCACGAGTTTGTGCCATAGGTCCATCACTTGCGGCAATAACTAGTATTGCTCCATCCATTTGTGCTGCACCTGTAATCATGTTTTTTACATAATCAGCATGTCCTGGACAGTCAACATGTGCATAGTGACGTTTGTCAGTTTCATACTCAACATGTGCAGTATTAATTGTAATACCACGTTCCCTTTCTTCTGGTGCTTTATCGATATTAGCATAATCAGTGAATTCAGCCATACCTTTTTCTGCTAAACATTTAGTAATTGCAGCAGTTAAAGTAGTTTTACCATGGTCTACGTGTCCAATTGTACCAATGTTAACATGTGGTTTTGAACGATTAAATTTTTCTTTTGCCATTTTATATTTCCTCCTTTTTTTAATTACTACTTTATTTTAACTAATAATTGATAATTTATCAACTATTTTTTATATAATAATCGGAAAGTTGTACGACTTTCAGTTATTATTAGAATTTGTTTGTTGCCTATTTTTCTAGTTTCTTACAGAATGCTCTTCTGCCTCATAATAATTTAAGCATTCTATAATCAACCAATATTTATAGACTTTTTTACTAATTTGTCTAATGTTTCCCATTTAAGAAACTGTCTTAATTTCCACTTTTCTTGATTATTTCTTCAGCAATATTTTTTGGAACCTCTTCATAATGATCAAATTGCATAATAAAGTTTCCACGTCCCTGACTATTGCTTCTTAAAGATGTAGCGTATCCAAACATTTCTGCTAATGGAACCATTGCACTTAATTTAATAGCATTACCGATTGTTTCTTGACCCAATGGTCTACCACGTCTACTAGTTAAATCACCCATAACATTACCAAAATATTCATCAGGCACTGTTACATCAACCTTCATAATAGGTTCAAGAAGCACTGGTTTACATTTGTTTTTAGCTTCTTTCAAAGCCATAGAAGCAGCAATTTTAAATGCCATTTCACTAGAGTCAACATCATGATATGAACCATCAAATAATGTTGCTTTAACATCTATCATTGGATACCCCGCTAAAACTCCTCCTGCCATTGCTTCTTGTAATCCTTTATCAGTTACTGGAATATATTCACGAGGAACTACGCCACCAACGATAGCATCCACAAACTCATATCCTTTATCAGGATTTGGTTCGAATTTAATCCATACGTGACCATACTGTCCACGACCACCTGATTGCTTAATGTATTTACCTTCACAATCAGCTGCTTGACGTATTGTTTCACGATAAGCTACTTGTGGTTTACCAACATTACATTCAACCGAGAATTCTCTTCTCATACGATCTACTAATACGTCCAAATGAAGTTCACCCATTCCTGAAATAACTGTTTGACCAGTTTCATGATCTGTATGAACTCTAAATGTAGGATCTTCTTCTGCAAGTTTTTGTAACGCAATTCCCATTTTATCTTGATCGGCTTTTGATTTTGGTTCAACTGCCAATTGAATAACAGGTTCTGGGAATTCCATAGATTCAAGTATAACTTGCTTCTTTTCATCACATAAAGTATCTCCTGTTGTAGTATTTTTAAGTCCTACTGCTGCAGCAATATCTCCTGTATATACATCGGAAATTTCTGTACGATTGTTCGCATGCATAAGTAGAATACGACCAATTCTTTCCTTAGCGCCTTTTGTAGAATTCATTACATATGAACCGCTTGATAAATGCCCAGAATAAACTCTAAAGAAAGTTAAACGTCCAACAAATGGATCTGTCATAACTTTAAAAGCTAATGCACTAAATGGTTCATCGTCTGATGGATGTCTTAAAACTTCATTACCATCTTTATCAATACCAGGAATAGCTTCAACATCAAGTGGCGATGGTAAATAGTCAATTACTGCATCAAGGAGTAATTTAATACCCTTATTTCCTAATGCTGTACCACACATAACTGGGAAAAATTCAACTGCAAGTGTTCCTTTTCTAATAGCCTTCTTGATTAAATCAACTGGAATTTCATCTCCTTCAAGATATTTTTCCATTAGTTCATCATCAAATTCAGCTACTGCTTCGATTAACTCTGCTCTCTTTTCTTCAGCTATATCCTTTAAATCAGATGGAATTTCTATTTCTTGTGGTTCCTCTTCAGGCTTTCCGTCATATTGGTATGCCTTCATTGTAACCAAATCTATTATTCCATTAAACTCACTTTCTGCACCAATAGGCCATTCAATAGGCTTAGCATTAACTCCAAGTCTAGAATCAATTGTTCCTAAACTATAAACGAAATCTGCACCCATCTTATCCATTTTATTTGCAAAAATAATTCTTGGAACTTTAAATTCAGTAGCTTGACGCCAAACAGTTTCAGTTTGAGGTTCAACTCCTGCTTGAGCATCTATAAGTGCTACTGCACCATCTAGTACTCTTAAACTACGACTAACTTCAACTGTGAAGTCTACATGTCCTGGAGTATCAATAATATTGAAACGATACTTTTTCCAATAGGCAGTTGTTGCAGCTGAGGTAATAGTAATACCACGTTCCTGCTCTTGTTCCATCCAGTCCATTTGTGAAGCACCATCATGTGTCTCACCAATTTTGTGAATTTTTTTAGTATGAAATAATACACGTTCGGTACAAGTAGTTTTACCTGCATCAATATGTGCCATTATTCCTATATTTCGTGTCATTAATAATGATGTCTCGCGTGCCATACTTTACTCCCCTCTACCAACGATAATGAGCAAATGCTTTATTAGCCTCTGCCATTCTATGTGTATCTTCGCGTTTCTTAACTGCTCCACCAGTTCCGTTTGATGCATCAATTAATTCGCTTGCTAGATTCTCGGCCATACCTTTTCCGCCTCTTTCTCTAGCATATTTTACAAGCCAACGTATAGCCAATGCTTGGCTTCTTGCTGGACTAACCTCAATAGGTACTTGATAATTTGATCCTCCAACCCTTCTTGACTTAACTTCCAAAGACGGTTTGATATTTTCCATTGCTTTTTCAAAAATTGCCATAGGATCTTCATTTGTTCTTTCTTTAATTATATCAAATGCTTTATAAAGAATAGTTTGAGCTGTTCCCTTTTTACCGTCTAACATAATTGCATTTACCACTTTAGTAACTACCTTTGAATTATATATTGGATCTGGTAGAACATCTCTCTTAACTGCACGTCTTTTACGCATTATATTTTCCTCCTTTCAACTTTTAAATTACTTTTTAGGTTTCTTTGCTCCGTATTTACTACGTCCTTGTTTTCTATCTTTAACACCAGCTGTATCTAATGTACCACGTATAATATGATAACGTACACCAATTAAATCTTTTACACGTCCGCCACGAATCAAGACAACACTATGTTCTTGTAAATTATGTCCGATTCCAGGAATATAACAAGTTACTTCCATACCATTGCTTAGGCGAACACGAGCATATTTACGAAGTGCTGAGTTTGGCTTTTTTGGTGTCATTGTACCAACACGTGTACATACTCCACGTTTTTGAGGTGATTTTTTATCTGTTTGTTTCTTTTGAATGCTGTTTAGTCCAATCCCTAATACAGGTGATTTACTTTTTCTGTTCTTATCACTTCTATTTTTTCTTACTAATTGATTAATTGTAGGCATAAATTCGGTCTCCTTTCTTTACACATCCCCAGGTGTGTCATTTTTGATATTAAATATAAGCTTTGCATAAACAAAGCTCAATTCAATCAGCATGAATAATATATCATCTTAATATTAATATGTCAATACAAAATTATATTTCTTATTAATTGAAAAAAAAATTATTTTTATATATAATTGTTTTAGGAGGATTTTTATGAAAAATATAAGTAAGAAGAAAATCAAAGAAGAACAAAAGAAAATAGTTGGTTTCTTCGAAGAGTTCAAAAAATTTATTCAAAGAGGAAATGTCATAGACCTCGCTGTAGGTGTAATTATAGGAGGCGCTTTCAGTAAAATTGTAACTTCATTAGTAAATGATATATTAATGCCAATTATCGGATTATTATTAGGTGGTCAAGATTTTAAAAATCTATCCTTTAAGATTAAAGATGCGACTATTGCATATGGAGCATTTATCCAAAACATAGTAGACTTTTTGATAATAGCATTTTTCATATTCCTTATAATAAAGATTTTTAATAATTTCTTTAAAAAAGAAGAAGAAAAAAAGGAAAGCCCTGATGTTGTAAAGAAATCAGATGAAGTTTTACTATTAGAAGAAATAAGAGACCTATTAAAAAAGAAGAAAATTTAAAACTAATTTTCTTCTTTTATTTATCTAAACTGCTTATGTATCCGCTTGTTTTATAATTTCCGCAATGCAAATATGGGGAATAATAATATATATCATTATTCATTCCAAATTCAACATAACCACTACATTTATTTAAAATATCTTTATCTATATCTAGTTTGTCAATATTAACATAAAAACTATCACCATTATCTATAATAGGATAATGACGTTCTTGATATTTAACGGATGCTTCTTTTACAAGCATCTCATATTCTTTATACTCCTGTATAATTGAATTGTTTTTACTACTAGTATCCGTATTTGTTGGGCCTATACCATATTTAGTAGATAAATGCGCAACTAAAATTATTGCAACAAAAAATACACCTATAAACGTTAGAAACAAGGACAGTCCCCATCCTCTATTGTCAAGTTTTTTCATATTAATCACCATATACATTTTACAACAAATACATGATTTTATCAAATAAAAAGACGAATTATTCCATTAATTCGTCTTCTAATTTTTCTAATGGTTCTTCATCTAACAATTGAGAAGATAATTCATATTCAATATTACGGTATTGCTTTACACCAGTTCCTGCTGGAATTAGTTTACCAATAATAACATTTTCTTTCAATCCTTGTAAATGATCGACCTTACCACGTATTGCTGCATCAGTTAAAATTCTCGTTGTTTCCTGGAATGAGGCTGCTGATAAGAACGAATCAGTTTCAAGAGAAGCTTTAGTAATACCTAACATAATAGGTTTACCTGTTGCAGGGCGTTTTCCCTTTATTATCACTTCTTTATTAGCGTCAGTAAATTCTCTGAAATTTACTAGACTACCAGGTAAAAACAACGTATCTCCTGAATCTATAATTCTCATTTTTGATATCATACGTCTAGCAATAATCTCAACGTGTTTATCTGATATATCAACACCTTGGCCACGATATACACCTTGAACTTCTTTTAAAATATATTCTTGTGTAGTAAGTGGATCTGTTACAGCCAATAGTTCTTTAGGACTAATAGCACCTTCAGTTAATTTATCTCCTGCAGATACCATATCATTTAATGATACTCTTAATTTAGCACCATAATTTGACACGTGTTCTTTAGTCTCTAACTCATTGGTTATACTTATTCTATATTTTCCATGATCCTCTTCTATCTTAGTAACCTTACCATTAATTTCAGAAATTGTTGATTTTCCTTTTGGTATTCTTGCTTCAAATAATTCTTGAATACGAGGAAGACCTTGAGTAATATCTTCTCCTCCAGCAACTCCTCCAGTATGGAAAGTTCTCATTGTCAATTGCGTACCAGGTTCCCCAATAGATTGTGCCGCCATGATACCAACCGCTTCTCCTATTTCAACAATATTTCCAGTAGCCAAGTTTCTACCATAACATTTTTGACATACACCATTTAATGTATTACAAGTTAATGTTGTTCTTAATTCAACTTCAGTTATTCCCGCCTCTATTATTTTATCAGCCAAACTTTCTGTTATATATTGTAATTTTTCTGCAATAACTTCCTTTGTCTCAGGATGAACAATCTTTTTATTAGTATATCTACCAAGTATACGATCGTATAATTTCTCTATAACCTCTCCTGTTTTATCGTTGACAAATGCCTTTACTACTACACCGTTTTCTGTTCCACAATCTTCTTCTCTAACAATAATATCTTGACTTACATCAACTAAACGTCTAGTTAAATATCCAGAATCAGCGGTTTTTAATGCAGTATCCGCACTTCCTTTACGAGCACTGTGAGTTGATAAGAAGAATTCAGAAACCGATAAACCTTCTTTAAATGAAGATAAAACCGGAATTTCAATTGTATCTCCATTAGGCTTAGACATTAAACCACGCATACCTGCAATTTGTGTAAAGTTTGAAATTGATCCACGAGCTTTTGAATGCATCATCATGAATATTGGATTATCAACGTCGTTATTTGCCTTTATCTCTAGTTCTTTTTGAACCTTATCTTTACATCCATGCCATGTTTCTATAACTTTTTCTAATCTCTCGTCTTCAGTTATCAATCCTCGTTGATATTGTTTATTTATTTTATCAACAGTTTTCTTTGATTCAGCTATAATTTCTTGTTTATTATCGCTTGTAACAACATCACTAATTGAAACAGTAATACCTGCAATAGTAGAATACTTAAATCCTAAATCTTTCATTTTATCAAGCATTATAGACGTCTCTGTTGTTTTATAACGTTTGAAAATTTGAGCAATAATATTTTCTAGCGTTCCCTTTGGGAATGGTTTAACCAATGGCATTTCCTTTATTTTTTCAACAATATTTTCTCCTTTATTTATAAAATATTTATTAGGAGTAATATTTTGAATATTATCTAATGTTGGTTCATTTATATAAGCAAATGAATCAGGTAAAATCTCATTAAATTTTAATTTACCAACTGTAGTAATCAAATACTTACCTTTTTGAGTTTCAGTAAATAATTTATACTTAAAAGAATCAACAGGTATAGCAATTCTAGTATGAAGAGTGATTTCTCTTCTTTCATATGCCATCAAAGCTTCGTTTGAATCTTTAAATACTCTTCCTTCCCCATCAAGACCAGATTTTTCCATTGTTAAATAATAATTACCTAAAACCATATCTTGTGAAGGAGTAACAATTGGATCACCACTTTTTGGAGAAAGAATATTATTTGCTCCTAGCATTAATAATCTTGCTTCTGCTTGAGCTTCTTCAGAAAGTGGTACATGAACTGCCATCTGATCTCCATCGAAGTCTGCATTAAATGCAGGACATACAAGAGGATGAAGTCTTATTGCCTTACCACCAATTAAAACTGGTTCAAATGCTTGAATACCAAGTCTGTGAAGTGTTGGTGCACGATTCAATAATACTGGATGTTCTTTTATAACATCTTCTACTACGTCCCAAACTTGAGGATCTCTATTTTCAATTAATCTCTTAGCAGCCTTAATATTGTGCGCTATATCGCGAGAAACCAATCCATTTATTACATGAGGTTTAAATAATTCAAGTGCCATTTCTTTTGGAATACCACATTGATACATTTTTAAACTTGGACCTACTACTATAACACTACGTCCAGAATAATCTACACGCTTTCCTAACAAGTTTTGACGGAATCTTCCTTGTTTTCCCTTTAACATACTAGAAAGTGATTTCAAAGGACGATTTCCAGCACCAGTTACACTTCTTCCACGTCTACCATTATCGAACAACGCATCTACGGCTTCTTGTAACATACGTTTTTCATTTTGAATAATTATCCCAGGGGCATTTAAATCAATAAGTTTCTTTAAACGATTATTTCTGTTTATTACGCGACGATACAAATCATTTAAATCACTTGTTGCAAAACGTCCACCATCAAGTTGAATCATAGGACGTAATTCTGGTGGAATTACTGGAATACAATCTAGAATCATCCATTCAGGACGATTTCCAGACTTATAAAATGCATCTAATACATCAATTCTTTTAACTAGTCTTGTCCTTTTTTGACCTTGAGCTGTTTCAAGCTCTTTAGTTATTTCATCTATTTCCTTTTTTAAATCAACTTTGCTTAGCAATTCCTTGATTGCTTCAGCACCCATTCCTACTTTAAATCCGTCACCATATTTTTCATAATATTGGCGATATTCTCTTTCGGACAAAGTTTGTTTATTTTCAAGAGGAGCTATACCTTTATCAATTACAACATAACTAACAAAGTATAAAACTTCTTCAAGATCCCTAGGACTCATATCTAATACTAGTCCCATACGAGATGGAACACCTTTAAAGAACCAAATATGAGATACAGGAGAAGCTAACTCAATATGTCCCATTCTCTCACGTCTTACTTTACTACGAGTTACTTCAACACCGCATCTGTCACAAACTATGTTCTTATAACGTACTCTTTTATATTTCCCACAAGCACACTCAAAATCCTTAGTTGGACCGAAAATCTTTTCACAAAACAATCCATCCCTCTCAGGACGAAGAGTTCTATAATTTATTGTTTCTGGCTTTTTTACTTCGCCATAGCTCCATTCCCTTATTTTATCAGGAGATGCAATTCCTATCTTAAGAGCTTCAAATTTATTTACTTCTATCATTACTCTTCATCTCCTTCCATAAAATCGTCTTCAAAGACATTTTCAAAATCCTCATCCATGTCTTCATCTTCGTCATCATCTTCATAGTCTTCATTAGTCTCAGAATTAGTTACTAATGGCAATGAATCATCAAAAGTTTCATTAAAATCGTCTTTATATTCTGCTTCTTCGATTGTTTTCAATTCTATAGTCTCGTTTTTATCATTAATTATACTTATATCAAGTCCAAGTGCTTGGAACTCTTTCATAAGTACCCTAAACGACTCAGGTATACCAGCTTGATTTATTTCTTGGCCTTTAACTATTGCTTCATAAACTTTTACACGACCAACTACATCATCAGATTTAACAGTCATTATTTCTTGAAGAGTATGAGCAGCACCATAGGCATATAATGCCCAAACTTCCATTTCTCCGAATCTTTGACCACCGAATTGAGCTTTTCCCCCAAGTGGTTGTTGTGTTACTAAAGAATATGGTCCGGTTGAACGAGCATGTAATTTATCATCAACCATATGATGTAGCTTAATCATATACATTACACCGACTGAAATTCTATTATCGAATGGTTCACCGGTACGTCCATCGTAAAGAACTGTTTTACCATCAGGATCCATTCCCGCTTCTTTCATCATATCTTCAATATCACTTAGTTTAGCACCATCAAATACTGGAGTTGCAACATGTACGCCCAATTTTTTAGCAGCCATTCCTAAGTGCAATTCTAGGATTTGTCCAAGATTCATACGAGATGGAACACCTTGTGGATTAAGCATTATATCAACAGGTCTACCGTCTGGCAAATAAGGCATATCTTCCTCAGGAAGAATAAGCGAAATGACACCTTTATTTCCATGTCTTCCTGCCATTTTATCTCCAACTTGAATTTTTCTCTTTTGTGCGATATAAACACGAATAACTTTAGAAACTCCTGCAGGAAGCTCATCGTTTTCTTTTCTTGAGAATATCTTAACATCGTGAACAATACCATCTCCACCATGAGGAACACGAAGTGATGTATCCCTAACTTCACGAGTCTTTTCGCCAAATATTGCATGTAATAATTTTTCTTCTGAAGTTAACTCAGCCATTCCCTTTGGCGTTACTTTACCAACTAAAATGTCTCCTTCTTTTACCTCTGTACCAACTATTACAATACCATTCTCATCCAGATTTTTGCGGGCCTCATCGCTAACATTTGGAATATCTCTAGTTATTTCCTCAGGTCCTAACTTAGTTTCACGACATTGCATTTCAAAATCTTCTAAGTGAATACCTGTATAAACATCGTCTTTTACTAAATTTTCATTTAATATAACAGCATCCTCATAATTATATCCATTAAATGTCATGAATGCTACTACTACATTTTTACCTAATGCTAGCTCTCCTTGATCGGTAGAAGGTCCATCAGCAATAACCTCACCACGTTTTACCTTGTCTCCTACCTTTACAATCGGTCTGTGATGTTGACATGTACCAGCATTCGATAATTCAAAATTAGATAAAATATATTCATCTTTTCCATTCTTATTTAAAACAACTATTTTTCTTGCATCAACATAATCTACAACACCGTCAGCTTTGGCAACAATAACAGCACCAGAATCTCTAGCTGCAACATATTCAACACCCGTTCCTACAAGTGGTGCTTCTGATTTTAAAAGTGGTACTGATTGACGTTGCATATTAGCTCCCATCAACGCACGTGTTGCATCATCGTGTTCCAAGAAAGGAATACAACTTGTAGTTACTGCTACGACTTGTTGAGGAGATACATCTACATAGTCAACCAATTCTGGTTTAACTAATATATTTTCACCTCTAAAACGAGCTGGAACCGTTTCATCGATCATCATATTATTTTCGTCAACAGTAACAGTTGCTAGCGAAATAACCAAGTCATTTTCTTCATCAGCTGTTAAATATTCAACCTCATCAGTTAAGTATTTATCTTTTACCTTACGATATGGAGTCATTATAAAACCATATTCATCAATTTTTGCATAACTTGCTAAAGAAGTAATAAGTCCGATATTTTGACCTTCAGGAGACTCTATAGGACAAATACGTCCATAATGTGATGCATTAACGTCACGAACTTCCATTCCGGCCCTATCACGAGAAAGCCCTCCTGGACCTAAAGCTGATAAACGTCTTTTATTAGTAAGTTCTGCAATTGGATTAGTTTGATCCATAAATTGTGACAATTGACTGCTTCCAAAGAATTCCTTCATTGCAGCTGTAATCGGTCTAATATTAATTAGCGTCTTTGGAGTAACTTCTTCCATCTCTTGAGTAGTCATTCTCTCACGAATAACCCTCTCCATACGAGAAACACCTATTCTAAATTGATTTTGCAAAAGTTCTCCAACTTGCCTAATTCTACGATTTCCTAAATGATCTATTTCATCAATTTGTCCTACTCCTTGTAAAAGATTCAAATAATATGAAACTGATGCATATATATCAGAAATTGTAAGCCTTTTTACATCTATAGTTTGATCATTACCAATAACATTTAATTTTTCCTTTGGGTTGGACGGATTATAAATTTGAACTATTTGAACTTTATCAAATTCATCTAAATCCTTATTAATAGTAACAGTTTTAGTACCATAACCTTTTTCAAATATAGGCCTTATCTTTTCCCAAATATCTTTTGTTATTACTGTTCCCTTCTCAACAATTACTTCATCGCCATCTTTGATGTCTTCAGCAATTTTTTGATTTAAAAGTCTATCCATTATATTTAATTTTCTATTAAATTTATAACGACCAACTTTAGCTAAATCATATCTAAATTCGTCAAAAAATCTAGTAATAATCTGGTTCTTAGAAGAATCTAAAGTTGCTGGCTCACCAGGTCTCAATTTTTCATAAATTTCAATCAATGCCTCATCGGTATTCCTTGTTGAATCTTTGGCTAAAGTATTCTCTAAATATTCATCTTTCCCAAATAATTTCAAAATTTCTTCGTCACTTGAAAGTCCAAAAGCACGCAATAAAGTCGTAAGCGGAACCTTTCTAGTCCTATCAATTCTTACATATAAAACATCCCTAGCATCAGTTTCAAACTCAAGCCAAGTTCCACGTGTTGGAATAATTTGAGAAGTAATACAAGGCCTACCATTTTTATCAATTTCTTTATTGAAATAAACACTTGGAGACCTAACTAATTGAGATACTATTACACGTTCTGCACCATTTATAACAAACGTTCCACTATCAGTCATGATAGGCATATCTCCTAAGAAAATTTCTTGTTCTTTTACCTCTCCAGTCTCATGATTAAAAAGCCTTACCTCAACCTTTAAAGGCGCAGAGTAAGTTGTTTCACGATCCTTACATTCTTTAATAGAATATCTAGGTTCATCAAAATGATAATCACCAAACTCTAAAGATAAAGTACCTGAAAAATTCTCAACGGGGAATAGGTCATCAAACACCTCTTTTATTCCGGTATTTAAAAACCATTGATACGGTTTCTTTTGAATTTCTAGTAAATCCTTTAATTCATATGTGTTCTTAATTTTTGAAAAGCTTCTTCTTTTACGATGTTCGCCACAATTAACAATCTTATAAGCCACTAAATTTCACCCCTATACATTAATTTAATCAAAGAACATATTTATTTACCTAATACGTTGCCAATTTATATTATTAGCATATTTAGAGCAAGTTGTCAACGCAAATCGCACCTAATAACAAAAAAACCTTTGTTTTTATTTAAAATACTTACTTCATATATATTTTCAAGAAATCTAATTATTGTTTTTGCCCCTTGGTCTTTATTTATCACAAGAAATAACGAAGCATTTTCCTTCAAATATCTTTTTGCTCCAACTAATATTTCATATACAATTTCTTTACCAGCTCTTATCGGAGGATTTGTTATTATGAAATCATATTTCTTATTTACATCATGATAGCAATTGCTCTCATAAAACATCACATTTTTACAATTATTTTTTTTTGCATTTATTTTAGCCAAGTTAAGTGCTCTTATATTAACATCGATTCCCTCGAATTTTGCATCACAAACTTTAGATAAAATTATAGGAATCACTCCATATCCAGACCCAACTTCAAGGATTTCTCCTTTTAATTCTTGTAGTGGAATATTTTCCAATAAAAGTCGCGTCCCATAATCTAATTTACTTTTTGAAAACACTCCATTATCTGTATTAAAACAAAATTCTATGTCGAATATTTTTGTTTTGTATTCTGTTATTTTGCTTTTTAAATTATCGTTATCAAAATACTGACCCATATTATCTCCTAAAAAGATAAAAAGTCAACTATAAACAATTTATTTATAGTTAACTCCTTTCTCATACGTTAATATTACTATTTTTTTATTGTTTTTGCAAGCGTTTTTACTTGTTTTTCTTTTGTGTTTAATAGATTTACTATATCACTTATTTCATTGCATGTTGTTATTTTTACATTCCCATCTGGTGTAATTCCAAATTTATCTTCTATTCCATACTTTCCTATTAGTTTTAAGCTTTTTGCCATCTTTGATGTTTCTCTGTTATAGTATGTAGCAATTACTCCATCATTAGAGTTAGTTAATATGACAGTTCCATTTTTCGACCTTAAAACCCCTCTTAAAGCATTTCCATTAATTACTAGTTTTGTAACTACTTTATTTTTTCTTGGTAATATGCTCTTTCTCTCGGTATCAATAATAACTCCACCTTTTTTGCTTTTACATACAATACGTCCTGTTTTTTCATCCACAATCGAACCTAGTTTTTTAGATTTTGAATAATTAACTTTTATTCCTAATGCATCAAGTAACTCTGGCACTTGTATTTGACCACTTTCTAAATCTTGTTCATTAATATTTAAAATGTCATAAATAAATCTTTTTCTATCAAACATAGTTATTCCCCCTTCGGTAATTGCATATTTTACATTAATTTTACTGTAATGTCAAATATAATTTTATTAGAAATAATGATTTGTTATACCATTTTATAGAACTTAATGATTTTATTTACGTTCTCTTTCGTTAGCATCCCTTGGTAGAGGCCATTACCAAAGTAAGATATACAATTACCACTTACTTGATTATGACTGCAGGAAAATATTACAGTAACCACTTCTAGTATAGTCCCATCTCTCCTAATTAGCTTTTCTCTAGAAACAGATTAATTATAATTAATTTGTAAATTCTATGATTTTACTGCAAGTGGAAAAAACTCTCTTTCTTCTGGACTTAATACCAAAATGTTAGATACTAATGTTTCTTCATCTATCATTTTATTTTCTTCTTTCTGGTTTGATTACACCCTCTCTCTGAAACCATTTTTCAATAGGGTTGCATATTATTTTACAAATTTCACACCTTTTTTCTAATAAAAAAATACCACAGATTTCTCTATGATATTTAATATTAAATACTTGCAATACAATTATTTAACTTCAACTTCAGCTCCAGCTTCTTCTAACTTAGCTTTAATTTCATTAGCTTCATCAACTGAAATGTTTTCTTTAACAGCTCCACCGTTATCAGCAATATCTTTTGACTCTTTTAATCCTAATCCTGTAATTTCTTTAATTACCTTGATTACATTAATCTTAGCAGCTCCAGCGTTTACCAATGTTACAGTTACAACGCTTGGTCCGCTAGCTTCTTCACTAGCTCCAGCTACTGGTGCAGCAACTGCTACGCTACTTGGATCTACTCCAAATTCCTCTTTCATTGCATCTACTAATTCTTTAATTTCTAAAAGTGTCATTTCTTTTAAACTTTCGATAAAGCTTTCTTTTGTTAATTTTGCCATTTTATATTCCTCCCTTATTTTTTTATTATTAATTTTCTTCTTTTTGCTTAGCATATAAATCTAAACAAATTGATAAATCTTTTGCGATTGCGATCATACCACCAGCAAGCATTGTTAATAATCCGTCTCTTGATGGAATAGTAGCTAGTTGAGCTAATTTTTCAGAATCAGAAACTTCTCCATCAACAATACCAACCTTCAATATAACTGCAGGATTTTTCTTTGCAAATTCACTTAACACCTTAATAGGTGCAATTTGATCTGTACCATAAGCTAGTGCACTAGGTCCAACCAAACTATCATTGATATCGATTTTTAAATCAGATAAAGCTCTTGCCATTAAAGTATTTTTATAAACTTTATAATCCGCTCCAGCTTCACGTAATGCTCTTCTTAAATCTTTTGCATCATTGTCAGTAATTCCACGATAATCAAACAAAACAATTGTAGCATTGTTTTCTACTTTTGACTTAATTTCATCGATAATTTCTTGTTTCTTTGCCAAGATTTTCTCGTTTGCCAAAATTCACACACCTCCTATTTTATTTTAGAGGTACCATAAAGGGCCTTTACATCATAGACATAAAGACCCTAATAAACTATTAAGTTAAGTCCTCGGTAGGATTTACTTTTATACCTACTGTCTATGGCACCAACAAATCAATTTGTATTATATATTATGTTTTACTATTTGTCAAAAGAATTTGTAATTATTTTAATTCCAGGACCCATAGTAGTTGCAATAGAAATATTCTTAATATAATCTCCCTTTACAGTTGAAGGTTTTGCTTTTATTAAAACTGACATAAATGCCTCTAAATTTTCAAGCAAAGCTTTTTCATCAAATGATGTGTTTCCAATTATTCCATGAATATTTCCAAAACTATCTGTTCTGTATTCAACGCGACCTGCTTTTACATCTTTAACTGCTTTTTCTACATCCGTTGTAACTGTACCTGTCTTAGGATTTGGCATTAGTCCCTTTGGTCCAAGAATTCTACCAAGTTTTCCTAATAGTGGCATCATATCAGGAGTAGCTATCATTACGTCAAAATCAAACCAATTCTCTTTTTCGATTTTCTCAAGCATATCTGTATCTCCTACATATTCAGCACCGGCATCTACAGCTTTCTTTGCGTTTTCTCCCCTAGCAATTACTAATACCTTCTTGGTTTTACCTGTACCATTTGGTAAAACAATTGCTCCTCTTAATTGTTGATCAGCTTTTTTAGTATCTAGATTCAATCTAACAGCTAATTCAACTGAAGAAGTGAAATTACTAACAGATGTTTCTTTTACTAATTTAATAGCTTCTTCTTTTGTATATGCTTTACCCTTTTCAATCTTAGATAAAGCATCTAAATATTTCTTTCCTCTTTTTTTCATTTTATTCCTCCTTATGTGGTATACGGATAATTCCTCCCACTTTCTCGGCTATTACACCAACATCTTATTATTCTGTTACCTTTATTCCCATGTTAAGCGCAGTACCTTCAACTATTTTCATAGCATCTTCTACTGTATAAGCGTTTAAGTCTGGTAATTTGATTTCTGCAATTTCCTTAATTTGTGCTTTTGTCAAAGTAGCAACTGTTTCACTTGATCCTTTAACTGCCCCTTTGTCAATTTTAGCATATTTCTTTAGCAAGAATGCAGTTGGTGGAGTTTTGATAACAAAGTCAAAACTTCTATCATCATAAATCGAAATTTCAACTGGCAAAATATCTCCCATTTTATCACGTGTTGCATCATTGTACTTAGTACAGAACTCTTGTAGATTGATTCCTGCTGGTCCTAATACTGTTCCTACTGGTGGAGCTGGTGTTGCTTTTCCAGCTGCAATTTGCAATTTTACTTTCTTAACTACTTCTTTCGCCACGAAAAACACCTCCTATTTTCTAGTTTTCGCGAGTGGTTCAAATAGCTTTTGCCTCCCACTTAATAATAATCTATATCAATCAAATATAGCGTTTCAATATTATCATTTTTTTCTATAAAAATCAAGAGTATTTATTTTTTTATTAGTCTCTAGCCATCTCTATTTGCGAAATTTCGGTTTCAACAGAAGTTTCCTGTCCAAATAAATCTACATTCAATGTTAATTTTTGATTTGGAGTATCTATTTCTTCAATAGTACCATACATACCAGTAAACGGTCCTGCTATTATCTTAACTTTTGCTCCAATTTCTAATTCTTTATCAACTTCTAATCTACTTATTCCCATATTTCGTAGAACATTATCTACTTCATATGGTTGAAGCGGAGTTGGTTTAGCTCCTTTACCGCTAGAACCAATAAATCCAGTTACTCCAGGAGTATTTCTAACCACAAACCAAGCATCATCACTCATTACCATTTCAACTAAAATATATCCTGGAAACAATTTTTTTACTTTTTCTTTTTGAACTCCGTCTTTTACTTCTACTTCTTTCTGTTCAGGTACAACAACACGAAAAATATAATCTTGCATATCCATTGATTCTGCACGCATTTCCAACTTTTCTTTTACCTTTTTTTCATGCCCCGAATAAGTATTAACTACATACCATTGTTTTTCCATTTTGCACCTCTATACCATTGATTTTATTAAAGCCATTATTAATTCTATTAAATAGAAAAATATTGCAAAGAATATTACGAAAGCTATTGTAGCAATCGAATATTTTATCATATCCTTTTTACTAGGCCATTTTATTTTTTTTAACTCGCTTTTAAAAGACAACTCTTTCACAGTTTTTTTTGATTTTTTCACATTTTTCTTTTTATTAGTATTTTCTTTTTTTGTTACTGTACTTTTCTTAGGTTCTTCTTTCTTTGCTTTTTCTTTAACCATAACAATCCCTCTCATTTTACCAAAATAAAAACACTTATCTGTGTCAGCTATAAGATAACACATTTTATTTTATTAGTCAACCATTAATTCATTTAAATCATTTATGCAACTATTTGCTGCAAGAACACCATCATTCATAGCCGTTAATAACTGAAACTTTGTTTTTTTAACTACATCGCCCGCTGCATATATATACGGAATATTTGTTTTCCTATCCTTATCTGTTTTTATATACCCATCTTTGTCGGTTTTTATTATTTTAGAAAAATTAGTAGTCTTAGGTTGATATCCAATACATATAAAACATCCTTCTGCAGATATTTCTTCTTCTTTCTCATCTGTCAATACCACAACTGACGACAACTTTCCTTCTGTCTTATTAAGCCCTTTTACCTTAGTGTTATATCTAACCAATATGTTACTCCTATATTGAATTTGTTCTATGTAATACTTCTCAGCTTTTAATCTATCACTTCTACTTAATATGGTAACATTCTTACAGATTTTCGATAAATAAATTGCTTCCTCTAAAGCCGAGGACCCACCACCAACAACTACAACATCCTTTCCTTTAAAAAAAATTCCATCACATGTGGCGCAATAGCTTACTCCTCTGCCTATTAATTCTTCTATTCCATCAAGTTTTAATTCCTTTGATTGTCTTCCAGTCGCAATTATAATTGCTCTAGTAAATATCTTACTATCTTTTAGTTCTAATATTTTATAACTATCTTTGTCAGTTATAGAAACCACTTCTTTGTTTATATATGAAATTTCTAATTGTTTTACTTGCTCAAAAATATTTGCTGTCAATTCTATTCCACTTACATTTACAAATCCCGGATAATTTCTAACTTCTGGTGATTGATTTATCTGACCACCATATATACTTTTTTCTAACAAACAACACCTAATTCCTGCACGAGCCAAATATATAGCTGTAGTCATTCCCGCAACACCGGCGCCTATTATTGCAACTTCAAAATCCATTTTTTCCATGATTTCCTCCTTAATTGTATAATTCTTTTTTCTTTAAACTTCTTGCAATAATAAATATTCCGATAACTATTAAAATTATTGAAATCAACTGAGCTATTCTTATATTTCCCAACATTAGACTATCACTCCTAAAACTTTCGATAAAAATTCTACCAATAGAATACCAAATTAGATAAAAACCTGTTAACTCACCAACTTTTGTACTTTTTTTTCTCCTAATGAAAAGCATAATTATAAAACCAATAGCATTCCAAACAGATTCATACAAAAATGTAGGTTGATAATAGTTACCATCTATATACATTCCATCTATTATGAAGTTAGGAATATTCTGTGAAGACAAAATTTCCCTGGATGTTACTTGTCCAAAAGCTTCTTGGTTAAAAAAATTTCCCCATCTTCCAATAGCCTGTGCAATTATGACTCCAACAACACTAATATCTAATATCTTTAAAGTATTTATTCTGTACTTTCTAGTATAAATAATTATTACAATTAGACCCGCAATAATTCCACCATGAATAGCCAATCCGCCATTCCAAATTTTTATAATTTCGGTTGGATTAACTAAATAATAATCTAGATTAAACAAAACATAATATATCCTAGCTCCAAGAATACCAAATAATACTACGTAGAAGACTAAATTTCCAAAAAAGGTTTCGTCTATTTTATGTTT
>JAEDKN010000049.1 GCA_016295795.1 Bacilli bacterium | reverse complement strand
TAAAAACTTTCGATATTAATTCTTACTTTTTTATTATCATTTAAATAGCTACTAGCTTGTACTAAAGTACGAACAGCATTAGCGTTTTTTCCATTTTTACCAATAACTCGTCCTATGTCTTCACTATCAACCATAACTTGAATCAAGATTACATTTTCATCATCTGAAGGAAATTCTTTAACGCTAACTGCCTCTTTATTAACCGCTAGTGATTTAATTAATTCCTCCGTTAATAAAACTAAATTCATATTCTATTTTTCCTTTTTTGATTCAGCAAATTTTTTCATTACACCAGCTTTGCTTAATAAACTTCTTGCAGTGTCTGTAGGTATAGCTCCTGTTGAAAGCCATTTTTGTGCAACTTCTTCATTAACTTTAATCTCTGCTGGATTCTTATTAGGATCATATGTTCCTATTAATTCAATATATTTACCATCTCTTGGGCTTCTAGAATCACTCGCCACTATTCTGTAGATTGGATGTTTCTTTGCTCCCATTCTTGTTAATCTTATTTTTACTGCCATGTAAATACCTCCGTTTCAATATGATTATAATTCCTTTATATGGTGTCTGTCAAGTATTTTTTATTAACAGATTTATTTTTTTTGTTATTTATAGTTTTTCAATATTTCAATGGTTTCATCAAATGTCTTTGCTTCTATAAGTTCTATATTGTATCCTCTTTCTTCTTTTAACTTTAAACAGGTTTCATAATTTTCACCTGTCGGCACTATAAATAAATCCGCTTTTTGTTTAACTGCTCCCATTAGTTTATATTCAACGCCATCAATTTCACCAACATTTCCATCAAAATCAATAGTACCAGTTCCTACTATTTTTAAACCATTAGTTAAATCTTCACTTATTAATTTATCATATATAGATAATGCAAGCATAAGTCCACCAGAGGAACCACTCTCATTATTTTTAAAACTAAGCTCTATCTCTGGAGAAGTCTCATAATCATACAATTCTAATATCGAGATTCCGCTTACTTTCTTATTATCAATATTCTTAACTTTTATTGATACATCTTGTTCCTTTTCATCCCTAAGTATCTTCAAATTAATAGTATCACCTATATCACTTTTTTCTACTATATTTCTATATTGTTCTAAGCTTGTAATAGTAATATCATTCGCTTTTAAAATAATATCACCTATTTTAAGTGTAGTTTCTGCTTTTTCATCTACATAAACAATATTAAATTCACTATTCTTTATTTTAAATTCTTTAGAAGCTTTAAGATATGCCAATTTAATTGCGGCTTGTTCAGAATATTTAAGATATATTTTAGCTCTTTTGGTTATATCATCTTGTGACTCATTAGAACTTGCTTTATACTCTTCTAATGGTATTTTTTTCCAATCTGGAATGATATAACTTAAAAGCACTGTTGGAATCGTTCCTTTGAGCTCGGTTACATAAGCTAAATTATAACTTCCATCACTTTCATACTCTCCCTTAATGGAAACTCTATCATTAACATTAATAGTTCCTCCTGATACCATAACGGAATAGTCAAGAGGAAAACTCATAACAATCAAAAAAACAATCAAAAAAATAAGCTGTTTATAGTTTTCTTTTATAAAATTTATAAATTTATCATATATTTTACTGATCATATAATCACATCCTATTTAATTATAACAGAAAGAACAATGTTTATGAAAAAAAATATTTATAATTTATTAACTATTTTACTTTTATTATTGATATTATCTTCTATTCTAATATATTCACAAGAAACACTAAAAAGTGTTTTATTTGCTTTTAATATTTGGAAAGAAAATATATTTCCTTCTCTATTTCCATTTTTTGTTATATCAGATTTATTAATGAATTATGGATTTGTTAATATTTTGGGAGAATTAACTAAGAAGATAATGAATAAGCTATTCTATCTTCCAGGAGAAGCAAGTTTTGTAATAATTGCTAGTATGTTATCCGGATTCCCTAGTAGTGCCAAATTTGTCAAAAGCCTACTAGAAGAGCAAAAAATCAATACCGAAGAAGCAGAATACTTACTATCATTTACTCATTTTTCTAATCCTCTTTTTGTTATTGGAGTAATTGGCAGTACTATGTTAAAAAGTAAAAAATTAGGTTTCATAATATTGTTTTGTCACATAATATCAAATTTTATAATTGCGATTGTGATAAGAAAAAAAAGAGAAGTTGACACTTCTACGATAAATATTGATAAGTTGTTTACTATAAATAGTAATAAAAGTTTTATACAAGTATTAACTTCTTCAATTACAAAAACAATAAACACTCTAATATTACTTCTTGGTATAGTAACTACTTTTTTAGTGTTATCTACTTTAATAAGTAATTTAATAAATCTAAATGATTTTACTCGTGCTATAGTAAGTGGAATTTTAGAAATGACTCAAGGCATAAAATATATCTCGGCAGTAAACATACCATTATATTTAAAAGCAACTATAATGGCAATATTCATATCTTTTGGTGGAATATCTATTCACTTACAGGTCATGAGTATATTGTCTGATACTCAAGTGAAATATAAAAATTATTTTATATCAAGAGTGGCTCACGCTTCTCTTGCAGGCGTTTTAGTTTTGGTACTTACAAAATTATTTTGATTTTTTCTGAACATAATTAAGTACTAAATTGTTGCTTACAGTTTCACCCGCAGAAAGTAGTTCATCACCTTCATTATAATATATCCTATATTTAAAGTAATCATAACCACCACTGTTTAATACTCTTCCTTCTAAAGAATCGGTTTCTGTATTATCAACATTTATTGCGACAATATTATGTTTGATATAATTAGATTCTTTATCCGTTGTATCTATAACAGTTCCTAGTTGTGCATCAATATTTCCTTGATTTTCAACTTTTATAATATAGTCAACATAATCTCCAGGTTTCTCAAGTTCTACAGAAAAAGTAGCTATATTATCAGTGAAAGATAAATGCTTATTTTTACCTGTACCAACCTCATTAGCTTTAATCTCGGTTATTTTTATTTTCCAATTTGCTTCCACTTTTGCTATACCATTAATTCTTAGTTTTTGAAATGCTATAGAATAACAAATCGCCATAAAAATAAGAACCACAAAAAGTAGTGCAATAATCCAATTTTTTTTATCTTTTTCCATAATTCCCTCCTATTTTGGATACCACGTGGTAGCAATAAATTCCTTGTTAGTTTGCTTTCCATTTTCATAAGTTAATAAATAGGTTTTATATCCTTTATATCCTATTTTAACAGACTGAGTTTTGTAAGTTTTACCTTTTTTTGCTTTGCTGTTAGACCAAAATTCAATAGTTAAGGTCCCTTTATTGGTATATGCAGATATATAAATGGGATAGTCATAAGTGTTTTTGAACTTAAAATCAACTTTACTTCTATTTCCTATTGAAGCCACTGTTGCATCAAGCCCACCTTCAACATAAATCATTTGTTTTTCATGACTGTATCTTTCTATGGTTTTTAATCCCGCTAAAAGTTGTGTATTATATATTGTTGAAGCCACTTGACATACACCATTACCAATAGCTCCATCATAATATACATATCCTTTTTTACCATATGGGCCAGCATATTTAAAAAACGAGAATACTTCTCCTGGCTCTAGTATAACGCCATCTATATAACTAGCTGCGGTAGCAATATTAGTAGCTCTTGATACTTTTGCGTTATAAGTGGTTGAAAAGCTTGAAACTTTAGTATCAATTTTACTTAATGAATCCTCTTTTGGATTCTGACTAGTGCCAACTAGTTCTGCTTTTTCCCCAGATAATAAATCATTCAATTTTTCTTCTATAATTTTTGAACTCTTATCTATATCTAGGCTAAATGATGGAGTACCTTTTTTATATGAAAGTACTCGATCACTTCCCATAACTAGTTTCCCTTCTACTACTTTAGTATCTACTTTTTTCTTTAATTCTTCCAAAATTTTCTTTATTTTGTCAGTAGAACAAGAAACTTCATAATCAAAAACTATTTTTTGATTTCTCAATATACTCTTTAGTTTATCAAAAGAGTTCATATCGTTACTATAAGTTAAAATCTTATTAGATAGATTATCTTTGTCTATAAAAACTCCTAAGTCTTTAGCAATATATGTATATTCTTTACCATTTACTACAAGAGTTATACTCTTAGATTCGATGTTTTGTGCAATAAAATCTACCTTAGTTACAACTTCTTCTTTATCTATTTTCGATATATCATAATCATTCACATAAACATTAGGATATATTTTGTTTTCATAATCTGAAATTACAGTGTAACTATAAGCACTCACAGTTGTATAAAGTAATATCATAATAAACAATATTGAAAGTACTACTTTAATTAAAATTCCTTTACTGCTTCGTTCATTATTTTTCATATCATACACCCATATTTTATATTATATAAGAACTAATCAAGCAAAACAATAATGATTATAAAATTTATGTGTAAATTTACAAAAAAAAAGAATTTAATCTAAAAATTCTTCTTCTACCTGTTTGTCAATGGCTTCTTCTGCTTCTTCTATATCTTTAATATCTTCTATTTCATCCCAAGGATCTTCTTCTTCTCTTGTTTCTATTTTTACTTTTGTATCACCTACTATTTCAATTCCTAATTCTTTTTCAATAGTATAAACAATTTTTCCTGATTCAATTTCAGTTTTTACGCAACTTGGTTGATTTAGACTTCTAATTATTATTTCTTCATTATCAATTATTTCATCTTCATTATTATTTCTTTTTGGAACTTGAACAATTTCTTTATAGGTATCACTATGTCTAACCACTTCTGTTTTTGTATCATTTAAACATGAATACCATATATTAACATCATAACTTCCTTCTATAACTATCTTATTATCTTCTCTATATCCTCTAAAATTATGA
>JAEDKN010000014.1 GCA_016295795.1 Bacilli bacterium | reverse complement strand
GCTATCCTTAGTACGAGAGGACCGGGATGGACCTACCTCTGGTGTATCTGTTGTCACGCCAGTGGCAGTGCAGAGTAGCTATGTAGGGAATGGATAACCGCTGAAAGCATCTAAGCGGGAAGCCAACTTCAAGATGAGTTTTCCCATTTTTTATAAAGTAAGATCCCAGGCAGACTACCTGGTTGATAGGCTGGAGATGGAAGCATAGTGATATGTTGAGTTGACCAGTACTAATAGATCGAGGATTTAATCATATTTTGTTAATTTGATTAGGTCAATCACGTTATCTAAGTTTTCAGAGAATTATTTCTCTATATGTTTCATTGGTGATAATTACTGAGGGGGTACACCTGTTCCCATCCCGAACACAGAAGTTAAGTCCTCATGTGCCGAAAATAGTGTAAGCGAAAATAGGTCATTGCCAATGATTTTTTTTTGCTTTAAACTATTTTAATAATCTGCTTTATTTTGAAAAAATTATTTAAATAGATATTGTTTTTGATTATATTAATTTGCTATAATAGGTGTGGTGATAGAAATGGAGAATAAAATTACTACTTACAGTGAAAAAGAAACAATTGAAGTTGCACAAAATCTAGAGTCTGAAAAATTCCCTAATATGGTTATATGTCTTGAGGGAGATTTAGGTAGCGGCAAAACTATTTTTACTAAAGGTTTTGCACAAGCTCTTGGTATAGAGGAAACAGTTACGTCTCCAACTTTTAATATAATTAAAGAGTATAATAGTGGTGAACTTCCACTTTTCCATATGGATGTATATAGATTGGATGGTAAGGTGGATGATCTAGGAATCGATGATTATTTTAAAAAAGGTGGTATTACTATAATTGAATGGTCAGATATGATTAAGGACTATTTACCAGAAGAGAGATTGGACATAAAAATTAAAGTACTAGATGAAAATACTAGAACATTAACTTTTATTCCACACGGAAGAAGTTATGAAGATATTTGTGGAGCCATTTTATGAGAATTTTATATCTAGATACTTCATCTAGTTTTTTATATTCTGCCTTAATAGATAATAATGTTCTTTTAGATGAAATAAAAGAGGAACTAAATCAGAATTTATCTACTCAGGCATTATTTAAAATCGAAGAGATGTTTCATAAAAATAATATTTTGCCTAATTCAATAGAAAAGATCATTGTTGTAAACGGTCCTGGTTCATTTACTGGCGTAAGAATAGGTATAACAATTGCGAAAACGTATGCTTGGTGTTTAAATATTCCAGTTATTGCTATATCAAGTTTAGAAGCTATGGCTGTATCTTCAAAGTCAAAAGTTGACTTTAAGGTGCCAATAATTGATGCTAGAAGAAATTATGTTTATTCTTCTATTTTTGATAGCAACTATAATTCTATATTAAAAGGACAATATATTAAACTAGATGCACTAAAGGTTGCAGTTAAATCATTGGGAGATAATTTTATATTTGTTTCAAATGATGATTTTGAATTTCCACATGAAAAATACGATCCGGATATATTAAAAATAGTAAAAATATTTTCTTCACGAGAATGTGTTAACCCTCATTTATTAGATGCCAATTATTTGAAATTAACAGAAGCTGAGGAAAAGCAAAGTGATAATTGATATAGGTTTAGAAAATATTGAGTTATTCAATAATTTTAATGATACATATTTCAATGAAACCGGGAAAAGATTAAACATTTCCAAAGAGTTCAAAGATAATCCATATATTAATTATATGGTCTATGTATTAGGTGATAAAATAGTTGGATATTTAAGTTATGAGGATATATTTGATAGATATGAAATATCTAATTTATATGTACTTTATAATTATCGTGGCAATAAAATAGGGTCTTATTTGATTCAGGAACTTATTAATAGAGCTAAATTGTCCAATATAAAAAATATAACGCTTGAGGTCAACAAAGAAAATTTGGTAGCTATAAATCTATATAAAAAATATGGATTTGTACCGGTTGCAATAAGAGAAAAATATTATTCTGGTGTTGATGGAATTTTAATGGAAAAAGAGATGATGTAGATGGAAGAAGTATTTATATTAGCAATTGAGTCTAGTTGTGACGAAACATCATGTGCTATTGTAAAAAACGGAAAAGAAGTAATATCAAATGTTGTTTTATCACAAATAGATATTCATACTAATTTTGGTGGAGTAGTACCAGAAATAGCAAGTAGAAATCATGTGAGAAATATTACTATTGTAATAGAAGAGTGTTTAAATAAAGCAAACATGAAGATGGAGGATATCACTGCGATAGCTGTTACCTATGGACCAGGGCTTATAGGATCTTTATTAATTGGTTTAGAGGCCGCAAAAACTCTTTCTTTCATCTACAACAAACCATTAGTGCCTGTTCATCATATTGCTGGTCATATATATGCAAATAATCTAGAAAAAGAAATGCAATATCCTGTTTTAGCTTTAGTCATAAGTGGTGGCCATACCGAACTTGTTTATCTAAAAGAAGAATATTCATTTGAAGTTTTAGGTGGTACATTGGATGATGCTGTTGGAGAGTGCTATGATAAAGTTGCACGAGTTATTGATGTTGGTTATCCTGGAGGACCCATTATAGATAAAATGGCTACTTTAGGGAAGCCAAACTATAAATTACCTTTACCATTGAATGATGATTCATATAATTTTAGTTTTAGTGGGTTAAAAAGTGCTGTTATAAACTTAGCACATAATGAAAAACAACGAGGTAATTCTATAAACAAAGAAGATTTATCGTTTGCGTTTCAAGATGTAGTATCAAACATTTTGACTAAAAAGACACAAAAGGCAATTCAAAATTTAAATGTGAAAAACTTTGTTATCGCTGGTGGAGTAGCAGCCAACAGTGGAATTAGAAAAAAATTACAAGAAATGTGCGAAAAAGAAGGCGTTGAATTCACTTTTCCTAAAATTGAATATTGTACTGACAATGCAGCTATGATAGGCGCCGCAGGTTATTTTGCATATAAAAAAGGTGATACTTCTTCATTAGATATAAATGCTAAATCTACTGTTGAATTAAGTTGATAAATTGAAAAAAGTATCGTATTATTATAATAGGAGGATTTAATATGAATAAAAAGATAGGAAGAATTATTGGAATTATACTATTAATTATATCTTTTTGTATAATAGGATACTTAATATATAATTATGGTTTTTCTGATAAAAACAAAATGTTTGAAATATTATCAGATAATGTTAAAATGCTTGAAGCAAACGAAGAATTTAATAAAAAGATGAAAATATCTAACAAGACTTTACTTGATATGGGAACAGAAGGTACATTTAGTGTTAGTGGAGATTCTTATTTTGATTATGAAAATGATAAAATCTATTCATCTTTAGTAAGTAAAATTGAGAATAAAGAATTTTTAACTCCAGAACTTTATTTTGAAGATGATACTTTATATTTTAAAATAAAGGAAATTTCTGATAAATTATTTTATTTAAAAGCGTCTGAAGAGGATAGTGATTCACAGTATCAATTTAATGAGGATCAAATAGAAGAAATAATTGATATATTTAAACAAGCTATTGATAAAAATTTATCAAATGACAATTTTGATAAGGAAAAAACAGAAATAACTTTAGAAGGAAATAAAGTTAAAGTAACTAAGTATACAATGGATGTTTCATATGAGGATGCTTATAATATTATTTCTTATGTTATTGATGAACTAGAAAATAATAAGAAATTATCATATTTGTCACAGTATATTTTCGAAAATAATACATCAGATCAAATTAAACAAGAATTAAAAGAAGAAATGTTTAAAAACAACAAGAAAACTGATAGACTATTTATGTATTCTATATATGTTAATTCTAAAAATATAGTTTTGAACCACGAACTTGAATTCTCGGGTGGAACAATTAAGTTATCTTATTATGATAATTCATATAAAAGTAAAAATCTTGATTTTGAGGTTGTTTATGATGATGTTACTTATATAAAAGCTTCGATTATAGGCGAAAAAGATTCGAGTAAAATAAACATTGATTTAATGAGTATGATAACTTTAGAAGGAAATTCAAAGGAAAATGAAAATACATCGACATTAGATCTATCTATAAAAGCTCCACTTCTAGGATTTGAAGAAATGGGTAAAATTGTTTATGAAGAAAAGGAAATCATAAAAGACAAAGAATATGATGTGAATTTTTCAGTAAATATAAATATTGATAATGAAAAAGTAGTCTTAACATCAAATAATAAACTTTACTTTGATGTAGATATGCCAGCATTTAATAAAGAAAATGCTGTAGACTATAAATCCTTGGGATCTAACAATGAATTTACTAGATTTTTTGAAGGGATAAGTATTAATGAATAATAAACTTAGCGTTTGGCTAAGTTTTTGTTTTTTCAAATTATTGAACATTGGTTTTATTTATGATATACTTAAACAGTAGTATCTATTATTGTGTATGGTGGTGATAGAATGAAAGCTTTAATTACAGGTGCTTCTTCAGGTATTGGATTAGAAATGGCAAAAATATTAAATAAAGAGGGGTATGAACTAATCTTAGTAGCACGTGAAAAAGAAAAGTTACAGAAAGTCCAAGAATTATTAGGCGCTAATGTTAAGATCATAGTTGCTGATCTTTCTAACGAAAGTAAATTAAAAGAAATATATGTGCTTTGCAAGAATGAAAAAATTGATGTTTTGATTAATAATGCGGGTTTTGGTGACTTTGGAAAATTTGATGAAACGGATTTAACTAAAGAACTTCAAATGATAGATGTTAATATAAAGGCAGTTCATGTTTTGACAAAATTGTTCTTAAAGGACATGAAAAAGAGAAATTATGGATATATTCTTAATGTCGCTTCTATGGCGGCTTTTGCACCAGGGCCTTTAATGGCAACCTATTATTCTACAAAATCTTATGTTTTAAGACTTACAACTTCAATTTATGAAGAATTAAGAAGAGATAAATCAAAAGTAGTAGTGTCTTGCTTGTGCCCTGGACCTGTTGATACGAATTTTAATAATGTGGCTAATGTTAAGTTTTCTGTTAAACCATTGAATAGCAAAGAAGTTGCACAGTATGCGCTAATAAAGATGTTTGATAAAAAGTTAATAATTATACCTGGATTTAAAATGAAAGTTACAAATTTCTTTACTCGCTTAGCTCCTACTAAATTAGCTGCTAGAATAGCATACACAATTCAACATAAAAAAATGAAATAGAGATTATTTATACAATTTTTGAAAGCGGGAGTTACCCGTTTTTTTAGTATATAAATTTTATTTTTATTTTGTTTTAAATTGTAGTTATTTATAGTATAATAGTAAGGCAAAAGAGGTGATAAAATGACAAGAATATTAAGTGTTAAAAATTTAGATTATTCATACGACGATAAATTAATATTTGATAACTTGTCATTTTTTATAGAAAAAAATACAATAAATAGTATAATAGGTCCAAATAATTGTGGTAAAACTACACTAATTAGAATATTATGCGGGATTTTACGGAGTCAAGATAATATTTATATTGATGGTATACCATTAACAAAAGAAACTTTAAGAGAATACTCTCTACAAATTGGTAGTGTGTTTTTTAAGGATAGAAATAAGTTTTTGTGCGAAGATGTTATGAGCGAACTCGTGTTTCCACTTGAAAACTTGTGCTTTTCGAAAGACGAAATAACTATTAGGTTAAAAGAAATTTTGGATATTTTTGATATAAATGATATAAGAAAGAAAAAAATAAAGGAATTATCTAAGTTTGAACAAGTAAAAGTTGCGTTAGCCTCATCATTAATTCATAGACCAAAAGTGTTACTTTTAGATGATATATTCGATGAAATAAGTTATCAAGAATATTGTGAGATTATTTCAATAATAAAAAAGATTATTGATAAGTATGGAATAACTGTTTTGTTTACAACTAATGATCTTGAAAAGATTTTACTATGCAACAAGGTGATATTTATAAATAAAAATAAAGTTGAATTAGAGGGTAATGTGAATCAGATTTTAGAACATGATAATATTTTGGCAAGAGAAGGTATGAACATTCCTTTGATGATAGATTTGTCATTAAAACTCAAATTTTATAATTTAGTCGATGATGTAATAATGGATGTAAGTGGGATGGTTGAAGAGCTATGGAAATAATTTTTAAAAATGTTAATTATAAAAAGAAATTACTGGACATTAATTTTGAAGTTTCATCTGGAGAATTAAACGCAATATATGGAGAAAATCTTTCGTATATTGAGGGCCTAATAACTAAAAAAATCAAACCAACTTCTGGGGAAATTGTATATTTAGGATTTAAAAGAAAAAAGATAAAAAGTGTTGTTGTTGATCCCTCAATGGTTAATTTTTTTACCACTAATGTTAAATCTGAGATAAATTTTTATTGCAAGAAAAACAAGATTAAGGATAAGTCGTTTAAAATATATATTGAAGAATATATGCAATCCTTAGGACTAGCGAAAAGCATATTGAATAAGAAAATTTCTCAGTTGTCTTCAAGCGAAAAATATATGTTCTATTTCTTTTTGAAAACACTATTTAATTTTGATACAATTATACTTAAAGATGTTTTTTCTAATCTCGATAGAAATAATAGGAAAATTATTATATCTTTGATTGATAAAATGAAACAAAAAAATAAAATAATAATTATTGATGATAAAATAGATATTTTATATGATATAAGTGACAAGATTATTATTTTTAAAGACAATACAGTTTTATTAAAAGGAAATACAAAAGATATTCTAACAGATGTTGAAATTTTAATTAATAATAACATAGATGTACCGAAATTACCATTGTTGACATATTTGGCAAAAATCAAAAAGAATATTAAGTTGTTCTATCATTATGATGTAAGAGATATAATAAAGGACATATACAAACATGTTTAATAAGCTTAATTATTTCAACAAATTGATTTGTTTTATGTTAATAATGGTTTCGATAGTTGTAGCAGACAATGCTTACCTATATATTTTGTTTATCATAATTGCTTTTTTAATTGGTGTTCTTTCTAATAATTTCAATATCAGTTTCTTATCGATATTAAATCTTTTAATATATTTTTATGCTATTCAACATATTAATTATATTTGGATATTTAAGTTATTTTTGATATTTATATTTCTATTTATTTTAAAGAAATCCTTTACCAAAGCAGAAAGTCGTGTTTTTTTGGAACAATTATTTTATTCTAACAATAATAGAAAAAAGTTAATAAAAAAGATATACTATAGGGATAAATATAGGGAAAACACTAAGTCAAAAAAATTTAATATAAGAAAGCAGAATACTAAAAAAACACTAGAAGATATGAATGATATAGATAGCATTAGTAAATTAAAATATTATGGATATTATAAGAAAAGAACTAAATATAATATAGGATATTGGAATAAAATAGATAGCACTGTATTCTTTTGTTTTGTAGGGTTGTTTATTATTTCAATTATATGTAGGTAGGTGTTTTATGAGATATTTAATAAAATTTTCATATGATGGTACTAATTTTTCAGGATATCAAAAACAACCAAAAGAAAGAACTGTAGAAGGAGAATTTGAAAAGGCGTTGTATAATATCAACAACCATACTGAGACTAGAATATATTCATCCGGAAGAACTGATAGAGGTGTGCACGCCTTAGGGCAAACTGCACATTTTGATTTAGAAGTAGATATTACATTATATAAACTTAAGTGTGCATTAAATAGTTTGCTTCCAGATGATATTCATGTTATTTCCACAGAAATTGTTGATAAAAACTTTCATGCCAGGTATAATGCTGTGGAAAAAACTTATATTTATAAGATTAATGTGGGAGAATATTCTCCAATATTTAGAAATTACATTTACCAATATAATAAACCATTAGATATAAAAAGGATGAATGATGCATTGAATTCCTTCTTAGGAGAACATGACTTTAAAGCATTTGTTTCTGAAGAAGCAGTTAAATCAAATTATGTTAGAAAAATAACTAAAAGTAGTATAACAGCGAGTGATAATATTATTGAGATATCTTTTACTGGAAATGGATTCATGAAATATCAGGTGAGAAATATGGTTGGAGTCTTAATAAAAATAGGTAGTGGAAAACTTCCTGTTGGTATTATTGAGGAAATATTTAATGATTATGAAAAGAGAAAATTTATTACAACCGCTAAATCTGAAGGATTATATCTTAGTGAAGTTAAGTACTAAAAGTTAGGTTATTAGATTAAAATTTCGTTGACAAACGTGGAATGTTTTAGTATAATCTTAATCGGTACATTTGATATCCCCACATAAGTTTAACCGTGGGAAAGTTAAACTTAAGTAAAAGGAGAAAAATATGAAAAGTTATATGCAAAAAAAAGAAACAATTGAACGTAAATGGTACGTAATTGATGCTGAAGGAAAACCTCTAGGTAGAGTTGCTACTAAGGCTGCCCATGTTTTACGTGGGAAACATAAAGCTACTTTCACACCTCATATTGATTGTGGTGATAACGTTATTATAATTAATGCTGAAAAAGTTGCTTTAACTGGAAACAAATTAGAGGATAAAAAATATTATAATCACTCTATGTATCCAGGTGGTTTAAGAGAAAGAACAGCTAAAGTAATGAAAGAAAAATATCCGGTTGAAATGGTTGAAAGAGCTGTTAAAGGGATGCTTCCTCATAATAGATTAGGAAGAGCAATGTATAAAAAGTTATTCGTTTATGCTGGTAATGAACATCCTCATATGGCACAAAAACCAGAAACTATGGAAATTAATTAGGAGGTAAGTAATGGCAAAATCAAAACAAAACGTTTATTATGGAACTGGTAAAAGAAAAACTAGTATTGCAAAGGTTAAATTAATACCTGGATCTGGTAAAATAACTGTTAATGGTAAAGATGTGCATGAATATTTACCTTATGAAACTTTGGTTATGGATTTAACTCAACCACTTGATATAACTAATACTAAAGAGATTTTTGATGTAGTAGTTGACGTTAAAGGTGGAGGATTTTCCGGTCAAACAGGTGCAATTCGTTTAGGAATCACTAGAGCTTTATTAGAATATGATAGTACAACTCCTGCAGATAGCGAAAACAGTTTTAGAAAAACTTTAAAAGCTGCTGGTTTTATTACTAGAGATGCTAGAATTAAAGAACGTAAAAAACCAGGTTTAAAGAAAGCAAGACGTGCACCACAATTCTCAAAACGTTAATATTTACAATATTCAATGTTTCAAAAGACCTTTTATGGTCTTTTTTGTTTTTATAATTATGTAACCAATATAGAGATAGGTATGATTATTTTAGTTATGTAAATTTTTTCTTGCATAAATTTCTATTTTAATTTATTATATTAAATCGATTAAGCAATATAAATATGAAAAAAAGTATTATTTTGATTATTCTAGTATTGATTTTTTGTATCCCAGTTGTTAATTCTAATGTTGCTTTTGAAAGCGTTGAGAACTCATACGAAAAGCCAGATGGAGGATATATAGAAATTCCTAAAATAAATTTGAATCAAATATTTCTAAATAACAATAACGTTGATAAAAATATAACTGTTATTGAGCCATCTGAATATCCTGATGTTGAAAATTCTCTTTTGATTCTGGCAGGACATTCGGGTACAGGAGCACAAGCTTATTTTAATAATTTATATAAACTGGGCAAAGGGGAAAAAATTTATATATCATATAATGGAAAGAAATATGAATATTCTATAATAGATATATATTATCAAGAAAAAACTGGTAAAATCAATATATATAGATACCCAGATACTACAATGCTAGTTTTAGTTACTTGTACAAATAATAATTCTAAAATGCAGACTGTTTATGTGGCTATTTTAGACAATTAATGATTTAGAAAACATATATTTAAATAGGTGATTTTATGTCATTTAAAAATATATGTTTTTCTTTTTTTCTGTTTCTTATTATGGTTTTATTTATTGCAGGTGTATGCGCAAATAGTAATAATAAAGATTTACCGTTGCTTCATAAAGTTATATTTATAGATCCGGGACATGGAGGAAGAGATGCTGGAACAAGTTATGGAAAAATTCTAGAAAAAGATATAAATTTAGAAATATCACTTATCTTGAGAGAACATTTGGGTGAAAAGGGAGCTATAGTTTATATGACAAGAGAAGAAGATAAAGATTTGTCGAGCATTTATGATAAAAGAAAAAAAAGGGGAGATTTATATCGTAGGATTATGATGATAAGTGATAAGAAAATTAATACTGATATGTATTTATCTATTCATATTAATTGGTATGATAATCCTTATTGGGGAGGGGCTGAAGTATTATATAATAATATAAATCCTAATAATAAAGTATTAGCAGAATTGCTTATGGAAGAATTTAAATTGAATTTAGATACAGAAAGGACAATAAAAACTACAGATTTGTATATGTATAAAAACTTATCTGTCCCAGGGGTGTTAATTGAGTGTGGATTTTTATCTAATTATAAAGAAAGAAATCTTCTGCAATCTAGTCAATATCATCACAAAATTTCTTCTTCTATAACTAATGCTGTTATTAAATATTTTGAATCTGGGTATTAGGATAAAAATATTTTAATATATCTATACAATTGTATCCTTCTTTAGCCATTAAATTCATGTTATAGTTATATGTATTAGATGGCCTTTGAGGAAGATATATAATTTGATCTTTAAAAGTTAGAAAAATATTATTAGTTTCGTTTACTATTTCATTTAATTTATCTATTAGATGACCATATCTATTGCTTTTTTCTAAAGAACTTATTCCTTTGGTTAAATAATTATTTTCATCATTTATGTATCCGTATTTATTGATATCTTTTAAACAATTAGTTCTTATTATGATTGTGATTGCTTTCATAGCCTCTTTTTCATAACTTAATGGTATGGTATTAAAAAGTGCACTTTCTAAGTAAGATTTCATAGTTGTTTTTAGAATATTATTATTGCTTTTAACAATTATATTTTGAGGTGTGTCAAAAGGAGTTACATCTATTATTTCTACTTCTTCATTGCTTTCAATATTCTCTTGTATAGGACTAACTTTATTAACATCAAGATATTTATTTAGCTTAGAAAATTGATTATTAGAAAAATCTACAGATCCTAATATTAGTCCGTTTACTACAAGGAAAATTTTGCCTTTATAAAATTTTATATTATTACTATCTAAGTATTTTTTTATATTTGTTTGTATATTTTGGTTGTTATCCTCGCTTAGTGAAAAGTCGTTGGAAAATTCATAATTATTTTCTAGGAATAAATATAATATTTCTTCATTATTAAGATTTGAAATTAAGTATTTATAAAACATTGTATCACCATTTTTATTATTTACTATTGTTATTATCTGATACAAAAAAGAATTAAAATTCAAAATATTTTAATTCTTGATTTTTATCCAAATCAACTCCAGTTGCATAAGATACATTTCCAAACAGTTTTTCTAAATTTATCTTTTTATCTTCATAAAGATATAAATCTATGTTTTTGATTATGTTTAAGGCTCTTTCAAGAGACAAGATATATAAATCTATGAAAGAGGAATTGTATTTTTTTCGTTTGGTTGTAGGATTGTACCATATTTTATGCTCATTATTTAGATAGTCGATATCTTTAATAGTGTAATGATAAGATGCAAACTTGATTTTTAGTGCTTTTGAAGAGGTGATTTTATCTATTATTTGATATATATTGCTTTTAATCCCACAAGGATCATACCTAAGGACCTTAAAAGCTAATTTCATATTTTTTATTGATTTTAGCATAACTGTATCCATCTTACTAATATTAAATGTTTCTTTATAGCTAAAGTTTATTACTTCTTTTAATTCTTTTGACATTGAGTCTATATTAAAAGAATACTTGTAATGTTTATATTTGTATGGAAGAATGTTCTCTCTAATTTTAATTAAGTATTTATCTATAGCTGTTTCAAATTCATGATGTTTGCCATTATATTTGTAAGTTTCTCTATCGTTTTTTCTAAATTGTCCGGTTTTATAATATACATATGGGTGAATTGTTGAATCCATTACATAATGTGATATCATTGCATATAGATAAGCTATTACTTCAGGCCTGTTTGTATAATAATTATATTTTATATAATTGGTTAATGTAATTAAAAATTCTCTTGTCTTATGTGTATGAAAGTAGTAAGCAAAATTTCGAACCTTAGCACCTTTTTTCAAATTTAAAGAAAAATAAAAGTTAAGAGGGTCTGTACTTTGAGCAAATACTTTCAAGTTTTCTTTGTTTTCTTTTAAGAAAATCTTCCTCTTTATAGGTAATCTATCATATATATCCATTATAAAATAAGAATGTGTCACAGTACTAGGCATATTTTAATCCTTTCTCTTTTACAAAATTATATCATAATATTTCATTATTTTTTCATACTTTTTATTATAAAGTATGTTATAATCAATAATAGGTGAGAATATGAGAGACAATAAAAGGTTTAAAACTCTAGATGAGCAAATCGAAATATTCAGATATAAAGGATTGGTAGTGAACGACGAAGAATATGCAAGAGGGGTTATATTAAGAGAAAATTACTTTTTTATAAATGGGTATCGTCATTTGTTTATGAAATCTTCAAATAATAAAATGTATATAGAAGGGACAACGTTTGAAGAGTTATATAGCTTATTTTTATTTGACAGAAGTTTTAGAAATATTATATTCAAATATCTGCTTGTTATAGAAAATAATACAAAGTCAATTATTTCTTACCAATTATCCAAAAAGTATGGTTATAAAGAAAATGATTACCTAAAAGCTAAGAATTTTGATACTTCTCCTCAGAAGGCAAGGCAGGTTAATGATTTAATAAAAAAGATGAAGAGACAAGTTAGAATAAATGGTAATCAACATTCTGCGACAAGGCACTATATAACAAATTATGGATATATCCCACTTTGGGTATTAGTTAAGGTTTTATCTTTTGGAATAGTTAGTGAACTTTATTCGGTATTGAAAAAAGAGGATAGAGTAGCTATTTGTGATTACTATGGAATAGATAGTGATACATATGCTTCATATTTGCCGATCTTGGCGAACTACAGAAATCTATGTGCTCATGAGGATATTTTGTTTTGCAATAGGACTCAAAGATCTATAGATGATACTATATATCATCGCATATTGAATATTGATAAAACCAATGATGAATATGTATATGGAAAAAATGATTTGTTTGCATTAATAATTATAATGAGACAGCTACTTTCACATAATGAAGTAAAAGATTTGATTATTGAAATAGAAAAAGTGTTAGAAAATTTAGAATTTAATTTAAAAACAGTACCTATAGGTAAAGTTTTGAATGAAATGGGATTCCCTCCTAATTGGAAGGAAATCGTGGATATAGAGAGGTGATATTGTGAGAGAAAAAACCATAAATTTTATAATTGCTTTAGTTGGAATATTAGTGGGAGCTTGTGTTGTATATGTTGTTATTGCTAATCCTTTTGATAAGGAGGAAACATCAGGAGCTTTAGGATGTCAGTATACTAGTTGTACTAATAAAGTCGTAGTTGATAATACAGGAATTAGTGAAGCCGTAAAAAAAGTTTATGATGCGGTTGTTATGATACAAAATTATAAATCAAATACTTTGCAAGGAAGCGGAAGTGGATTTGTTTATAAAGTTGATTCTAAATACGGATACATTATGACAAATCAACACGTAGTGGAAGGCTCTACTTCATTAAAAGTAAGATTATCGAATGAAAAAACTGTTGATGCTACTCTTTTAGGAGGAGATGATTATTTAGATATAGCAATAATAAGGATACCTGTTAGTGAAGTTATAACGACTGTCACAATCGGTAAGACTTCTGACTTGAAGCTAGGGGGCTTTGTATTCACAATTGGATCTCCAGTGGGGGAAGAGTATTTTAATACAGTAACTAGTGGAATAATCTCAGGACTTAATAGACAAGTTACAGTTAGTGTTAAATCTTCAAATGATTGGGTAATGGATGTCTTACAAGTTGATGCGGCAATTAATCCAGGAAATAGTGGAGGACCTCTTCTTAACTCTAATGGTGAAGTTATTGGTGTTAATTCGTTAAAATTGGTTGATAGTCAGATTGAAGGTATGGGCTTTGCGATTAAGATCGAAGATGCTATGGCACATATTGATGAATTAGAATCAGGAAAAAATATAGAAAGGCCATTGCTTGGAATAAATTTAGTAAGTGTAACTGATAAAAATTTATTATATAGATATGGAATTTCTATAAATGATGACATTGAATATGGAATTGTTGTTATTTCTGTTGTTGAAGATACTGGAGCTGCTAAATCCGACCTAAAAAAAGGAGATGTTATTACTGCAATAGATGGGGAAAAAGTAACAAATGCAGCTTATTTGAAATATATACTTTATAAATATAAATCTGGAGATGAAATAAAAGTCACATATTCAAGAGATGGAAAAGAAAAAACTACAAAAGTAATTTTGACTAAGAGCGAGGATTAACCTTGCTTTTCTTTTGCAACTATAACTTGGATTGATGGCAATTTCGTGATATAATTAGTTAGTAATGAGATAGAATGGAGTAGTTGATATGTTTATAGGAAAATATAATAAATCACTAATTGTAACTTATATAGGGGTGATTTTTGCCATATTAGGGATGAACTTCAGCTTATTAGGAAATTTAAAATATACGATGATTTGTATGGTTATAGCTGGTGTTTGTGATTTGTTTGATGGGAAAATAGCTAGGATGTGTGATAGAACAGAGGAGGAAAAAAAATTTGGTGTTGAGATTGATTCACTAGCTGATACGGTTGCCTTTGTTGTTTTTCCTGTTGTTATTGGATATTCTTTAGGGCTAAATGAATGGTACAATATTTTAGGATATGCTCTTCTAGTGTTAGCTGGTATTACTCGATTAGGATATTTTAATATTTCTGTTATAGATAAAAATAAAGACAAACCCGTCAAAAGTTATAGTGGGTTACCTGTTACTTCAACTTCGGTTATTATTCCTGCGTTATGGTTTATTACTTCTATGATAAAAGGTCTTTCTTTTGAAATTGTTTTTTCGTATGTGATTTATTTAATAGCATTTTTATTTGTTTTCAATATGAAAATTCCTAAAATAAAAGGAAAAGCATATTTGGTAGTAGGTATAATAGCGGTTGTTGGGATAGCATTATTGTTATTCTTGGTTTAATATGAAAACACAGATTGTAAATAGAAAAGATAAAGAAAAATATACTGAGAAAAGTCCATTACCTGCTACTATATTGTATAAAACTATAATTGGTGGAGTAGTACTTGCTTTTGCTACTAGGAAAACTGTTTCTAAAGTTAGTTCAATATATATGAATAGTAAGTCCTCCGTTAAAAGAATAGATAAATTTATTAAGAAAAATAAAATAAATATGGATGATTATCCAAAGAGAGAATATTTATCATTTAATGATTTTTTTACAAGAAAGATTTTGAAAAATAAGAGACCTTTTTCTAAAAAACAGAATGATTTAATTTCCGTTGCAGATTCTAAATTACTCGTATATGAAATTAATGATAAAACTGAAATGATTATTAAGAATAAAAAGTATACATTAAAAGAATTACTTAGAGATAAAAATTTAGCTGGGGAATATAAGGGAGGACTTTGTCTAGTATTTAGGCTTACAGTTGATGATTATCACAGATATTCATTTGTTGATGATGGTAACGTAATAAAAAGTAAAAAGATAAATGGTATTTTACATACTGTCGGACCTATTGCTTTTAGAAGATATAAGGTGTTTAAAGAGAACCAAAGAGAATATTCTGTTTTGAATACTAAGAATTTTGGAAAAGTTATTCAGATGGAAGTGGGGGCCCTAATGGTTGGAAAAATTGTTAACTATAATATTGAAAAATTTCATCGTGGAGATGAAAAGGGATATTTTCTATTTGGAGGATCAACAGTAGTTTTGATTTTTAAGAAGGATATTGTTGAAATAGATGAAGATATTCTAAAAAATTCATCTGTTGGCATAGAAACAAAAGTAAAGTTGGGAGAAACTATAGGTAAAAAGAAATAGGGTGAATTATATGATTTTATTTAGAAAAGCTGTGTTAATAATACATGGTTTTGCAGGTGGAACTTACGATGAAGAAAAACTTGCTAATTTTTTGGAAAGACATGCTAAATTAGATGTTTATTCTTTTACGCTTCCAGGACATGAAAAAAGGACTTTTAAAACGGTTAAATATCAGGAATGGATTAAAGAATCCGAGGATATGCTTAATCGACTTATAAATTATGGATACAAAGATATTTATTTGATTGGTCATAGTATGGGTGGAGTAATCGCAACTTACCTTGCATCAAAATATAAGAGAGTTAAGAAATTGGTTTTAGCGGCCCCTGCATTTAATTATTTAGTTGCGAATGATGAATCAAATGCAATTGAAAAAATGAAAAAAGGTATGGATGCCATAAAAAATAATGATAAAGATGAAATTTTAACTAGGTTTTTAAAATTGCCACTTACATCAATTAATGAATTTGTTAAGTTAGTCAAGAAATATAAAAAGAGTTATTTAGAAGTAAAAATTCCTGTTTTAATTGTTCAAGGTGATATGGATACTTTAGTTCCATTAGAAAGCTCATTAAATATTTATGAAGAGTTGTTAAGTAAAAAGAAGAAGATTGTTATATTAAAAAATATAACTCACGATATTTTTAGGGAAGACAGTGAGAAAGCTTTTGTAGAAATTGAGAGGTTTTTATTATAAGACTTCTTTTTTTAATAGCTAAATCAGTTATTTAGGCATATATATGTAATGGGAGGTTTTTACATGTATAATGATTTGAGAGCAGTTAAAGGAGTAGTTGTAGATGCTGGACATGGAGGAGAAGATCCAGGTGCTGTAAATGGGAATATTTATGAAAAGGATTTTAATCTTGCGGTTTCAGAATATATTTATAATCGTTTAAAGGAATTAGGAATACCTACTTATTTAACAAGAAGTACTGATGAAACTTTGGATAGGGATGAGAGAGTTGATAGAATTTTATCAGCCTTTGGGGACGATCCCAACGTAATTGTTTTGTCTAACCACATAAATTCAGGAGGTGGCGAGGGTGCGGAAGTTATCTATGCTTTACGAAATTCTGATACGTTAGCTAAAACTATCTTAGAGGAGATTGGTGCAGAGGGACAGATAATGAGAAAATATTATCAGCGAAGACTTCCAAGCGATCCTTCTAAAGATTACTACTTTATCCATAGATTAACAGGAAATACACAACCGGTTTTGATTGAATATGGCTTTATTGATAACAGCAATGATTTAAACAAACTTCAAGATAATTTGCTAACATATGGGGAAGCAGTTGTGCGTGCAGTTTCAGAATATACAGGAACACCTTATACTCCTCCAGGAGAGGGTGGAGGTCAAGTTTATGTGGTACAAAGGGGAGATACTCTTTACAGTATAGCTAATAAGTATGGTGTTACTGTAAATGAAATTAAGGTTGCTAATAATTTAACTTCAAATTTGTTAAGTATAGGACAAAGATTAATCATACCTTCTGCTACTCCTGAACCACCAATATCTGGAGAATATGTTGTATACAAAGTCAACAAAGGGGATACTTTATATGGGCTTGCAAAAGAATTTGGTGTGACTGTGCAAGAATTAATAGACTTTAATCAGTTAGCTAGTAGTACTCTATCAATTGGGCAAGAGTTACTAATTCCGATAGCTTCAGAATCAGAAAATGAAACTAATTATTATATAGTTCAAGCAGGTGATAGTCTATATTCTATTGCAAAAAGATTTAATACTACAGTAGATGAGATAATAAAGAGCAATAATCTGACTTCTACACTCTTACAGATAGGGGATAAGTTGATTATTCCAGGTTATACCAACATAACCCCACCTCAGGAAGAAGAACCTAGCAATTTAATAACTTATATAGTTAAAAGTGGTGATACTTTATATAGCATCGCAAAGAGATATAATACAACTGTAGATGAACTAAAGAAAATAAATAATCTTTCTTCTAATATGTTAAGCCTTGGTCAACAATTGTTAATACCATCTACTGAGAACTATATAACGTATTATGTAAAAAGCGGAGATAATTTATATAGTATAGCTAGGACATACAATACAACAGTAGACCAAATAAAAAAGCTTAATAATCTGACTTCAGATTTACTAAGCATAGGGCAGGTGTTGCTGATACCAGCATAATCTGCTTTTTTAATATAGCTGTGGGCATATTCCTTGATATGGTTTATAGAAGCAGTGACTTTTATATCTCCCGGATAATTCTTGATTATACCATAATTCTACACAGCTGGAGTTTGAAGAGGGAGCATAAAACCATAATGCATGTGTTGCGGGGTAGTAGGCTTCACCATTTAAATTTCTAAGTGCCAGCTCTTTCTCTAGAGTTGTAGCAGCAGAATAGAAAAGACTACTGTTTACCCCGGCAAAACCGCCCGGATTTTGAAAAACTACTTCCTCTATTGTTTTTATATCTTTAAACGTAAGACAATCTGCTATTGCTCTATTTACAATAACATTTCCTACCATCAGCATTCCCAACTCACCTTCGCCAACAGCTTCAGCTCTCATTAATCGAGCCATTTGATCTAATTCTTTTGAAGTATAAGAAATTAAAGCCATATAATCACCTATAATAAAATATGTAATTTTCTAATTTATGTTATTGAACAATGTTTTCTGTTATGCTATAATACATTTATATATTATTTATAGGGGATTAGTTAAATGGTATAATAATGGTCTCCAAAACCACTGTTGGGAGTTCGATTCTCTCATCCCCTGCCATTGAAAATTATAGATTTAACTTTTATATTTATAAATGTTAAATCTTTTTTATTACTTAATTTGAAAAAGTTTTATTAATATGATAGTATATGTACTTATAGGTGATGCAATTATGAACGATGATTTAAAGACAAAAATAAATTTTCTTAAATACAAAAGAGCGTATTTTGATAACTATTATAATGATGAAAAGTCATTCATAAATAGGAATCTTTTTAAAGATAATGAGGCTAAGGGCGTAGATATACTTGCACAAGTTTATTCAAGGATAGGTGCATTCGATGATAATGAGGATCGTTATAAGGGATTTGTGAACAAAATTGTAGAGGACTTTGATATTAATTGCAATATTCTAGAAGTAGCAGCTGGTAGATTTCCGATCGTTTCATATCATTTGTCTAAGCGTCAAATTTCTGGCTCTATAACAGCATATGATCCTAGGCTTGTAGCAAAAAAGTTAGATGGAATAAACTTAGTAAAAAAAAGATTTACTTTTGATGATAATATAGATTTATATGATTTGTTAATTGGATTATTTCCGTGTGACGTTACAGAAACATTGGTAAAAAAAGCTTGCGTTTCTGGCAAAGATTTTATAATTGGACTTTGTGGTTGTACTATACACTTTCCTACAGATAAGTTTGATCCAAGTAAAACATATACCGAAGAGGAGTGGTTTGATTATATATATTCTGTCGCGGAAGAAAATAAAAGAGATTACTGTACATTGAGTCTAAAGTATTTGGATGAAAATTACGAATGCAACTATCCAATAATAGAAGGAAAGCATAAAAGAAAAGTAAAAGAAATTTTTTAATATAAAGATGTTTCTTCAACTGTTTCAGACCTGTTAGTTAGTTGAACGTATAAGAATAATATTAACGCTATCATTGAAACGATATATGCTAAGTTTTTAATTTTGAATGCTTGCTCATTTTTTCCGTTTTCTTTTGCTTCGCTCAAATATTTATAATTAATCCATAAATAATATATCAGTATTACCAGATTTATTATTGTTATAAATATATATACATCGTTAGCAAAATTTGAACTTTCTTCATTTTTATCATTTAAATTTTCTTCCGTGGTTTTATCAGCAATGAATGCAAAAATATTTAGAATTATAAATAATATTCTAATACCTTCTTGCGTATGTAAAACTTCGATTGGGTTAATTTTACCGACATTCATATTAAATAGTATGCCTTATAAAAAATAAACATCCCATGTAGGATGTTTTATTTATTATATAATAGCTTTTTTTGAAGTATCTTAGCTGTAACTTCTTCTTTTCCGTTCATTAAAGGTTCTATTGATTCATTTTGATTTAGAGTATGAATAACTTTTGCTAGATGAGGAGCAAAATCTACTATTTCTATCCATGGAAGTGTGCTTATCCTTTCTGGAATATATGATAGATTTGTAACATAGACTTTGTCAATAATATTATTTGCATAGGCTTCATTAAACATTTCAATACTTTTATTACCATTACTAAACAATCCAAATGTTGCGAACAAGAATATTTTATTTGCACCTTCCTCTTTTGCCATTCTAGCAGTATCAATCATTGAACCACCGGAAGCTATCATGTCATCTACAATTATAATATTCTTATCATTTAATGGTTCGCTTCCGATATATTTGTGTGATTTAATTGGATGTTGGCCGTTTAACACAATACTTGTATCACGTTCTTTGGTAAATGCACCTATTGGACATTGTAAGATTTTACCAAAGTAATTTGCTCTTTTGGTTGCTCCTAAATCAGGATTTAATATAGTTAAATTATTAAAATCAATATCTTCATTTTCTAGAAAATATTCAAGCATTGTGTTAGTGGGATAAAGGTTGTCAAATGATGTCCTATTTAGTGCGCTTCTTACAGTGGGATCATGAACATCATATGAAATTATTCCTTTAACACCTAAAAATTCTAATATATGAAGAGATTGTGCACAAGTAAGTGATTCTCTTCCTTCTCTCTTGTGTTGGCGAGATCCATATAATAGTGGTTCAACTACCCAGATTTTATCAGCAGTACCTGCACAGGCGGATATACTATTTAATATATCCATAAAGTTATCGTTATAGCTTGTTCTGTTTGTGTACCCAAACATTTGATATTCCTGTTCATAATTTCCAACATCAGCCAATATGAACACTTCACATCCTCTTACCGATTGCAAAATTCTTGCTTTCCCTTCAGAATTTGCAAACCTTGTTTCTCCTATAGGAACCATATAATTAAAATCTGTGTTTCTTATTAATTTCAATTGTTCATTAACAAGTTTCCCAAAATTGCTACAACTATTAAGTACTACCAATCTTAAATTATCTTTTTCCATAAATCCTCCCAATAAAGATAAAAACTCTTATGAAAGATAAAATATAAAATTTACATTTCCTTTCTAAAGAGTTCATTTACAAATTCATTGTAACATAAAATTTTGTTAAAAAAAGATTAAAATAGTAAATTAACCAAAAATTATGATAACTATTAATAATTGTTATAGATTTATTTTCTGATTTTACTGATTATATTTTTCAACAAAATCAAAATGATTGAAATAATATAAAATACTAATATTAAAAATATAACTATTCCTAAACTTTTTATATATCCCAATCCTCTAATATCCATAAAAGGATATGGAATAAAGCCATCTATAAATAAAATTCTTATTATTCCTACTATATAGTATGTAATTGGATAGATTAGCCAGAATATATTCTTTTTTATTGATAATTTTGTCGTTGGTTTATCAAAAAACAAAAAGTCAATCAATACCATTAATGGAGAAATATAATGAAGTATATAACTACTATAGAGTCTATAGCCTGTCCAGTTTTTAACGTATGGTGCTAATATAATAGCAAAAATAAGTCCTGTTATTAGTATTATTAGGGTAATCATTCCTTTTATATTTTGATAGGTTTCTTCCTTTTTAAATAATTTTATTTTCTTAAAACTATTTATTATTTCTAAGAAAAGGAATATAGCTACTATAATGTTACTTTGGACAGTATAATAACTTAACAGCATATTTAAATCATAATTTTTTGCGATAAAGTTAAATATTATTCCGATAATAATTATGATTAATAATATCAATCTATATATAATTACTAAAATCTTTTTCATTATATCACCCAAATATATTATATAGATTAATTATTCATAACTTCAAGTATATTTTTTTTTATTAAACAGATACTATTAGAGGTGATAAAATGGGATTTTTTGATATAGTTTTAAGGAGTTTACTATCGGCTTTTTCATTGTTTATTCTAGCAAAGTTAATGGGAAGAAAACAAATAAGTCAGTTGAATACGTTTGATTATATTATTGGTATTACTATAGGTTCTATTGCAGCCGAAATGACAGTCAATAAAGATGTTGAATACTGGGTATGTATCGTAGCTATGACTTCATTTGCTTTAATTGGCGTATTAATATCTTATGTTACTACTAAGAGTATTACTTTAAGGAGAGTTATTACTGGTGTTCCTATAATATTAATAGAGCGAGGAAAAATTATTGAAGAAGGATTAAATAAAGCTAGATTTGATATAAACGATCTATTACAAGAATGTAGAGCAAATGGGTATTTTGACATAAGTGAAATTGAATATGCTATGATGGAAGCAAATGGTAGAATTAGCTTTTTGCTTAAATCAAAGTATAATCCAGTTACGCCAAATGATATGAAACTTAAAGTCAGCAATAAGGGATTATGTGCTAATTTGGTTATAGACGGAAATATTATGCATGAACATCTAAAAAACATAAATAAGGATGAGGATTGGCTTTTGACAAGATTGAAAAAAGAAGGGTACGAAAATTGCTCCAATATTTTATTGTTAATCTGTGATACAAAAGAAAAATTTACGATATATGAAAAAAATATAAACTTATATAATAGCAAAGTCCTTGAATAAAATATAAATAATTGAAGATAATAGTAATATCACATGATGTATGTGATTAAGTTTAAAGTCCAATATGTTGGACTTTTTTT
>JAEDKN010000013.1 GCA_016295795.1 Bacilli bacterium | reverse complement strand
TCAAAAGCTATGCCTAATCCAAATGGAGGAACATACGAGTTGGGTGAAGGACATAAAGGAAGCGGAGCGGCAAGAATAACTTTATTATCTACAAAGGACAATTCAGAAGCTACAACAAAATCTGAATGGACTAAAACTACTAATGGAAATATTTCTGAAAATGTAGATTCTGATGATGAAGAGACTATTGTAAAAGTGCCAGATACACTATCTTCTTATTCAATATCTGCTATTATCGCAGGGATTGTTTGTTTAACACTTGGTGGAACTGTATTGACATTAACCATAAAAAAGAAACAAAAAGATACTATTTAGTTAATTATTTGATTAAAATATTTAAAAAATAAACATTATATAATATACCAAGTAGTTTATGTGTCGAACGACAAAACTTGACAAATTGGTTAAATTGTAGTAAAATACATAACTGTCACGCGAAATAAGAGGTGTATTTATAATGTTTTATGATGAGGCTAAAGCCGTAGAAGCTTGTATTGAGGAACCATCCCTGATATTTGAGCTTATAAAAGAAGGTCACTTTGAATTAGTTGACAAACTATTAACCCAAAAAAAGGTTGATATTAATATTTGTGATGAGTTTGGTAATAATGTTTTAATGAAACTTCTAAAGAAAGGACAATATGATATAGTGTTAAAACATATGAAAAACAAAAACCTAGATATAAATCATCAAAACTATGATGGAGATACTTTTGCGCATTTATTAGTTTCAATTAACTATGTTAATGTACTTGAAATTATTAAGGCGTTAGTAAAGAACAAACAGTTTTTACCTAACATAAAAAATAATAAGGGTGAAACAATATTAGATAAGTCTATAAATGATAATTATATTTATACTACTGTTAAGATTTTGGAAGACAAAAGATTTAATAATATAGATATTGTATCATTTAAGAATTTATATGAAACTTATATTGAAACAAATAAATATGGAAAGTATACAAAATTAAATAATCTTGAAATTATTCTTGATAGTTTAGATGAAAAAACATTGATGCCTAGTATGGAAAGATTAATAACTTTAATTAAAGAAAACTTTGAATATATAAAACAAAGATTGATTAATAATAAAACAACAGGTATTAATGACTTTATAAATGATGTTATCCAAACTGTATAAAGTACTTAATTGTAAGTACTTTTTCTTTTCGAAAATTAAAATTTATTGTATAATCTATTAAAGAAAGAAGTGGTTTAGATGAATTTACCAAATTTACTTGAGGCTAAGAAAAGAAATAAAGACAAAGTTATAAAAGAATTTTATAAAGTTAATATAAACGCTAAAGGCATTGGAATAGGAAAATCTTATTATGTTAAGACTTATGGTTGTCAAATGAATGAACATGATACAGAAAATATCAAGGCTATGCTAGAAGAAGTTGGATTTAGTGAAGTGGATGATTATGAAAAAGCAGATCTAGTTATACTAAATACATGTAGTATTAGAGAAAATGCACATAATAAAGCATTTGGAATGCTTGGTAGATTAAAGCATCTGAAGGAGTCAAATCCTAATCTTGTTATTGGGTTATGTGGATGTATGGCTCAAGAAGAAAAAGTTGTTGATGAAATACTAAAGAAATACAGTTTTGTTAATTTTGTTTTTGGTACTCATAATATAAATCGTTTATCTGATTTGCTCTTAGAAAATTTTAATACTGGTAATCAGGTAATAGAAGTATTTAGTAGTGAGGGAAATATAATAGAAGATATGCCTGTAAAAAGGCAAAATAGCTATAAAGCATACGTTAACATAATATATGGATGCGATAAATTTTGTACTTATTGTATAGTTCCTTTTACAAGAGGAAAACAAAGAAGTAGACAACCACAAGATATTATAGATGAAGTAAAATCTTTAGTTAATGAAGGATACAAGGAAGTAACCCTTCTTGGACAAAATGTTAATGCATATGGAAAAGATTTAGATATTGATTATACAATGGAAGATTTATTAAATGATGTTAGTAAAACAAAAATAGAGAGAATTCGCTTTGTAACTTCTCATCCGTGGGATTTTACTGATGAAATGATAGATGTTATAGCGAAGAACAAAAATATTATGCCTTATATTCATCTTCCAGTTCAGTCAGGAAGTAATAGGATATTAAAACTTATGGGAAGACGTTATACTAAAGAAGAGTATTTAACTCTATTCCATAAAATAAGAGAGCGTATTCCAAACTGTTCAATATCTACTGATATAATTGTAGGCTTTCCAAATGAAACTGAGGAAGATTTTAATGAAACATTATCTTTAGTTAATGAATGTAAATTTGATAATGCGTTTTCGTTTATATATTCTCCAAGAGAAGGAACTGCTGCTGCAAAATTAAAAGATGACATTACATTAGAAGAAAAAGAACAAAGACTTTATACACTGAATGATACATTAAATAAATATTTTTTAGAAAGCAATCAAAAAATGCTTAACAAGATAGTAGATGTTTTAGTTGAGGGTAAAAATGAAAAGGGAAAACTTTTTGGATACACTGATACAAACAAACTCATAAACTTTGCAGGTGATGAAAATCTTATTGGTAATATTATAAAGGTTAAAGTGATAGAAGCTAAAACCTGGAGTTTAGATGGAGAAATATATGAATGATATTATTAAAAAAGTAGATGAATTAATAAATTTAATAAAAGAAAGTAAAGAATATAGAGAATATTTAAACTTGAAAGAAATCTTAAGAAAAGATGAAGATATTACATCATTAATAGAAGAAATAAAAAAATCCCAACGTAATATTGTTAGACTAAAACAAAATGGTAAATCTTTTGAAAAAGAGGAAGAAACTATTAATAAAAATTTAGATTTATTGAATAATTTTCCGATATATGTTGAATTTTCTTATTTGCAAAAAGAACTTAATGATGAATTCCAAATCATAAAAGATTTATTAGAGTCAGAAATAAATAAAATAACTAATTAAAGATCAGAAATTAAACTGATCTTTTTTTAGAGATATACATTTAATTGTTGTTTTAAAAATAAAAGACATATCAAATATCTTAAAACATATACTTAAATAGGAAGGATTGATGATATGAAAAAATTAGTGCCTTTTACAAAGGAAATTGAATTTAAAACAATGATTTCAAAAGTAACTAGCATTTCTCTAGAACATACACTAAGAGTAGAAAATGATAACTTGATCAGTGGATACTTTATTGTTGAAGGGACATATAAAATGACGCAAGCCAGTCAAATTGATGAAGAATTTTCATATAAAATACCAGTAGATATAGAAATAGATGATAAATATGATACATCTAATTTAATCTTAGATATAGATGATTTTACTTATGAAATAATTGATGAAGAGATAATGAAATTGAATATTACATTGTGTATAGACAATCTAGAAGAAAAGAAAGATACAAAACCAATATTATTAGATGAAGAAGAAATAATTGAAGATTTTGAACCTATACTGGAAGAGGATGAAAAAGAAAGAACAGAAGATAAGAAAGAAGAATCGGAAGAAATAATTGAAGAGAATACTTCACTCAATGAAACTGAGGAAGCAAAAGAAATAGATAAAGATACAAGGGATAATATTACTGATGGTATTTTGGATGATTTGTTTATGGATACTTCAAAAAATATAAACTTAGAATTTTCTTCTTCATTAAAAAAAGATAAGAAAGAAGAACAAGCTGATGAAATTAAAGCTGATTACAATATGTCAATAAATACTGATACTTTAGAAGAAAAACCACAACAAAGCAATAGTATTACTAATAATGGTGTTGAATCTTTATTTTCTTCATTTAAGGATAACGCGGAAACTTTTAAAACGTATTCTGTTTATATTGTGAAAGAAGAAGATACTATAGAGACAATTTTACTTAAATATAATGTTTCGAGGGAAGATTTAGAAGAATATAATAATCTCTCTGAGGTAAGAGTAGGAAGTAAAGTTATAGTTCCTAGTTCAAGTAAAAATGAATGATGTAAAAGAACTGTTAGATAAATATAATTTTAAAATAGAGAGATTAAGTTTTAATGATAATATAAGAATTGTTAATACATCAGAAGGTAAATTTGTTATAAAGTCAAAGAAAAATAATGATACAAGAGAGTTGTTTAGATACCTTAAGAGTAAAAATTTTCATAATTATCTTGATTATATAAATGATGATCAAGATAATTTTATGATATTTCCATATATAAGCGATGATATAAAAGTCGATAAAGAAGAAATCGCTAAAGATATAATTTTGTTAATATCTTCGCTTCATAGTAGAACTTCTTTTTATAAGAGTTTTCCAATAGATGAAGTTAAAGCTTTTTATGAAGAAAAAATAGAATATATAAGTGAACTAGAGAAGTATTATGAAAATATTAGATTAATGATAGAAGAACAATATTTTATGGCGCCTAGTTATTATTTCTTGCTCAGAAACATATCTTGGATATTTCATTCATTAAATTCTAGTAAATACTTTTTAGACAAATGGTATGAAATATCAAAAAATAAAAAAAATAGACGATTGTGTCTTATTCATGGTAACTTAGAATTGGATCATATTATAGGTTCTGAAGAAAGATTTTTAATAAGTTGGGATCATGCTAGAGTAGATGTACCTATTTATGATTTATTAGGGTTTTATAAAAAAAATTTTAATGAAGTGTCTTTTTATACATTGTTAAATATATATGAAGAAAAATCTCCTCTTTTACCGGAGGAAAGATATCTTTTGTTTGCTTTAATGTTTATTCCGGAAAAAATAAAATTTGACAAAGAAGAAATATTAAATACTAAGGATGCTTATTATTTGATTAAATACTTAACTGTAAGTAGTCAAATAATATCAAATTATCATCCTAGCAATTCCGATAAGAAGAACGATTAGCATTATAAACAAAAATATAGCATTAAGTCTAGAAGTTATAAATATTAATAGTATTGCTTGATAGAAAACAATAATTATTAAAGATGCTAGTAAGCATAAATACCATATACTGTGTATCCTTTTGTATTTGCACATATCACATCTACAAAAGAAGCCGTGTCTTTTATTGCCAAACATTATAATCACCTGTTATATTATATGTTTTTGAATTGAATTTTGTTAGTTTGAATGTTATAATCAATAATAGGTGATAGATATGAGAAAAAAGGATAATGGCTTTTTGATAGTAGTAGGTATAGTTTTATTGGTTATATGTGGAATCTTTGTTTATAAGTTTCTAACAAATAATGAAACAAAAGCTTATCAAAATTATGTAAAAGAAATGGAAGATGCAATACTAGAGTATTGTGATAATGAGATGGCTGCTGATTTTGATTCTGTAGTATATTCTTATGATGAGTTAAAAAATATTTTGATAAGTAAAGGACATATTAAAGAATTTAGTGATTCTTCGGTTATAGTTACTGCAGAACCAATAACTTTTTCTAAATCCAATGGGCAAATTTCATTTTATAACTATAATAATCCAACTACATTTGAAAACAGATTTGAATTAAAATTTCAAAAAGATGGAAAAACTTATACATGTACTAAAAATGGGTGCGAGTAGGTGAGATTATGAATAAAAAAGGATTTACATTAACTGAATTAATAACTGTAATTGCGATAATTGGTCTAATATTATTAATAACTATTCCAGTTTATACAGGAGTTATGAATAATAATAAAGAGGAAAAATACAAGATTTATGTAGAAACTGTAGAGAAAGCTGTTTTAACGTATGCTGATATAGAGTTGCCTTCAACTGTAGAAACTACTGGAGAAACTAGTGTATATTTGTCTGATTTAAAAACAAAAGGATATCTAAAAGATAGTAGTGATGTTAATGTTGATGATATTTTAATCACAATAAAAAAAGAAAATAACAAAGTTACCATTAATGTTAATGGAGAAAATGAACTAAAACTTACATTTAACGATGGAGATAGAACTGTAGAATGTACTAAGAAGGAATGTAATTAGAAGTAGCACTTTACAAATTAAAGATTTTGTTTTATAATCTTAGACAAAGCCGTGAAACCAAGGAGTAGATTAATATTAATTTATAGAGAGTTAGTGGTTGGTGAAAACTAATAATTAAGTTAATCAAAGGTAGTGGTGGAGCTTAATTTCTGAGTTTAGTAAGAAATTACGTTGATCGCGTTAAGATTTTGAGGTAATTTATATTACAAATTAAGGTGGTACCACGAGTAAGTCGTCCTTTGGGAGGTTTGCTCGTTTTTTAATTTTAGGAGGGATGATAATGAACGCCTTTGATGAGTATACAAGTAAATTTGACTTAAACGACAGATTAATCACTCTTAAATATAATCATTCGTATCGAGTCAGCCAAGTATCAAATATTCTTGCGAATAGTTTGGGTTTAAATATAGAAGATGTAGATCTTGCGACAACTATTGGATTTATCCATGATATTGGAAGATTTGAACAAATAAAACAATTTGATACGTTGAGTGATATCAATACAATGGATCATGCAGATTTTGGAGCATATTTGTTGTTTGATAAGGGATTAATATCTAAGTTTTATAATAAAGTAGAAGATTATGAAATTATAAAGACTGCGGTTAGTGGTCATAATAAATATTCGATTGATAAAGAATATGATGATAGAACACTTCTTCATTTAAAAATAATAAGAGATGCAGATAAGATAGATATATTTAACATATGGGCTAACTTAGATGAATTAGAATTAAAAACAGATGGAGAAATATCGGATAAAGTAAGAGAAGAATTTTTTAATCATTATATGATTCATAACGAAAATAAAAAAACAAATGCAGATTCAATAATTGGAACACTTTCTTATCTATATGATATTAACTATAATGAAAGCTTTGGATATATTAATAGTAAGAAGCTTATTACAAATTTATATAACAGGATAGAAGATAAAGAAAAATTTAAAGAGTTCTTTGATTATGCAGAAGATTATGTAGAATCAAAAGTAAAAGGAGAAAAAAGTTATGTTAGAAAAAAAATACAATCACTTAGAGGTAGAAAAAAACAAGTATGATTTTTGGCTAGAAAAGGATTATTTTAAATGCGGAAAAGATAAAACTAAGAAACCATTTTGTATAGTTATACCTCCACCAAATGTAACTGGTAAATTACATTTAGGACATGCATGGAATACAACTCTTCAAGATATTATTATTCGTTATAAAAGAATGGATGGATATGATACATTATGGCTTCCAGGTATGGATCATGCGGGCATTGCGACACAAGCTAAAGTTGACAAAAAACTTAAAGATATGGGGATTAAACCTAGAGAAATGGATAGACAAGAATGGCTTAATGTTGCCTGGGATTGGAAAAGAGAATATGCAGAGAATATTCATGCACAATGGGCAAAGATGGGACTTTCTCTAGATTATAGTAAAGAGAGATTTACTTTAGATGATGGGCTTTCTAAATCTGTTACAAAAGTATTTGTTGATTTATATAATGAAGGATTGATTTATAGAGGAGAAAGAATTATAAATTGGGATCCAGAAGCAATGACTGCATTATCTAACGAAGAAGTTATATATAAAGAGGATAAGGGAGCATTTTATCATATAAAGTATTTCATAGAAGGTAGTGATGAGTACTTAGAGGTAGCAACAACTCGTCCTGAAACTTTATTTGGTGATACTGCGGTTGCGGTTAATCCAAGTGATGAGAGATACAAGCATTTGATAGGAAAAAACGTTCTTCTTCCTATTGTTAATAAACTAATACCAATTGTTGGAGACATTCATGCTGATCCAGAATTTGGTACTGGTGTAGTTAAAATTACTCCTGCACATGATCCTAATGACTTTGAAGTAGGAAATCGACATAACTTAGAAAGAGTTGTAGTAATGAATCCAGACGCAACAATGAATGAAAATGCTGGGGTTTATCAAGGCATGACTAGAGAAGAATGTAGGGATGCACTAGTTAAAGATTTAAAAGAAAAAGACCTACTCATAAAAATTGAAGAAATGACTCATAGTGTGGGTCATAGTGAAAGAACAGATGTTGTAGTTGAGCCTTATTTATCAAAACAATGGTTTGTTAAAATGAGACCTTTAGCAGACAGAGTATTGGAAAATCAAAAAAATAAAGATACTAAGGTAAATTTTGTTCCAGCACGTTTTGAGAAAGTTATGAATCACTGGATGGAAATTACATATGACTGGTGTATTTCAAGACAGCTTTGGTGGGGACATAGGATTCCAGCTTGGTATAAGGGTGAAGAAGTGTATGTTGGAACAACACCTCCAGAAGGAGAAGGATGGATACAGGATCCAGATGTACTTGATACATGGTTTAGTAGTGCTCTTTGGCCTTTTTCAACATTGGGTTGGCCTGATAATACAGAAGATATAAAAAGATATTATCCAAATGATGTTTTAGTAACTGGATATGATATTATTCCTTTTTGGGTTAATAGAATGACTTTCCAAGGTTTACATTTTACAGGTTCTAGACCGTTTGGTGATTGCTTAATTCATGGACTTATTCGTGATAAAAATGGAAGAAAAATGTCTAAGTCATTAGGCAATGGCGTAGATCCTATGGATGTTATAGAAGAGTATGGATGCGATTCTCTTAGATATTTTTTGTCGACTTCTTCAGCACCTGGAATGGATTTAAGATATGACGAAGAGAAGATAAAATCAACTTGGAACTTTATTAATAAGCTTTGGAATGCATCACGTTTTGTGTTAATGAATCTTGAAGGATTTAATAAAGAAGATTATACATTAGATGATCTTTCGTTGAGTGATAAGTGGATTTTAACCAAATTAAACAAAACCATTAAAGATGTTAGAAAAAACATGGATAAATATGAATTTAATAATGTAGGAAATATTCTTTATTCATTTGCTTGGGATGATTTCTGTGATTGGTATATTGAACTTGCAAAAATAAATATGAATAATACAACTAAAAGTGTATTACTTAGAGTACTTACCGATATTTTAAAAATGCTTCATCCAATAATGCCATATGTTACTGAAGAAATTTATTCGAAGTTACCTATTAAGGAAGAAGAATCCATTATGATTTCTAATTATCCAAAAGTAGATAAAAAATATATCTTTGATAATGATAAAGAAATTATGGATAAAGTTATGAAGGATATTATTGCGATTAGAAATTTAAAGGCAAATAATAATATTACAAAAGATGCTTTTGTTAAATTAGAAGTATCTAATGATTTGGAAAGCATTTATAAGTCTCAATTAAAGATACAAGATGATAAAATAATTAATGAGGAAGATAAGTCTTTATTAAATGTCAACTATACTTCTAATAATATAAATATTACTTATTATTATAAAGGACAAGAAATAGATAATAGTAAAATTTTGGAAGAGATAGATACATTGAAGAAATCTATTGAGAGAAGAAAAAATCTACTTTCTAATGAAAATTATGTTAACAAAGCACCAAAAAACATAGTTGATTTAGATCGTAAAAAGTTAGATGAAGAAGAGAATAGACTTGCTCAGTTAATAAATAAAAATTAATCATTTATAGATTTTTAAATTAAAGTCATAGTTGTTTATTGGTAGTGAAAAGGTGTTTATGATGTTAATCAGTATATGCAGTATTGAAGTTTGAGAGAAAGTGAGGAAAAACATGAATGCTGATGAACTGTTTATTGATGCATACAAATTACCTAAACCTTTAAATAAGAGTGAAATATATGAATTGTTTCGTAAAATGGAACAGGGTGATCAAACTGCAAAAGAAAAAATTGCGATGCACAATATCAGATTGGTTATATATGAAGTGGTAAATAAATTTAAATTTGCCAAGTATGACAAGAAAGATCTAATTTCTATTGGAAACATTGGATTAATGAATGCTATAAATACTTTTGATATATCAAGGAATGTAGAATTTGCTACTTACGCAACAAGATGTATAGATAATGAAATATTAATGCATTTGAGAAATACAAAAAAAGATAAAGACCTAGATAGTTTAGATAGAACAATTAATTACAGTAATGATGGTAACGAGTTAAAATTAAAAGATGTCTTAAAAGATAATACCAATATTGAGGATGATTATACACATAATGAGGTCCATTCTATTCTAAGAAATGCAATTAATAATTTATCAGATCGTGATAGGCAAATTATTATGATGAGTTTTGGCTTTTATGATGATTATAGATATACACAATATGAAATTGCACAAAAGCTTAATCTATCTCAATCCTATGTTTCTAGATTAATAGATAAAATAGTAAAAAGACTTGGTAATAATTTGAAAGAACAAGGTGTAATTGAACTACGAGAACATAAAAGTACTAAATCGATAAAAGCTGAAAAAGAAAAAAATCCACAAGCAATTTATGAATATTTTGATAATTATTCAAGCAAAGAAATAAATATGATAGATAATCTTGATGTTTATGAACCACAAGATATTGATTGTATTAGTATAAAAAAATCGCTTAATCGAAATAAAGTAAAAATTTATAAAAAATAATATGAAAGAATTCATACCTTATATTGAATTCTTTTTTGTATACTGTTTCGGTATCATATTAATTTTGTGTGCACTTTTCTGAAAATACAGATATCAAATTTTGTTGAGAAAATAAAACTTCTGAAGTTAAATAAAGACTAATTAAAGTATTAAAAACTATCAGTTTGATAGTTTTTTTACAATCAATTTAAGAGATAAAATATAGTATTAATAAATTTTAAAAAGCAGGATAAAATTTAATTAAATATACTTGTGTTTTATATATAAAAAAGTTATAATAGTAAGCATACTTTGTAGGAGGTGGAACCATGACTAAAACAAGCTTACCAGTTTTGTTAATTAGAAATATGGTTCTTTTTCCTTGGAGTGAAATTAGACTAGAATTTGATAATGATAATGATAAAAAGGTTATTTCTTTAGCTGAGTCATTTTATGAAAATAATCTTGTTATAATAAATCCTAAAGATTTATTAGAGATCGATCCTGAAATAGAAGAACTTCCTAAAATAGGAGTTTTAGCTAATATAAAAATGAAAATAGATATGCCAAATGGGAAAACTAGGATTATTCTTGCTGGTGTTAATCGTGTTTCGGTTCATGCGTATACTAAAGAAGATAATGTGTTTGAAGCAATGGTAAGCAATGCTTTGGAGGAAGAATTAGATCCTAAAGAGGAACTAGCTTATTCTAGGGCACTTAATAAGCACATAGAAATTTATGTTAAAGAGGTTCCATATATGTCTAATTCTGTACTAGCTCAAACCTCTGGTATAACAAGTATTAGTAGGCTAACTGATATAATTGCGCTTTTTCTACCAACCACATTCGAAAGAAAAAAAGAATATATCGAAGAGGTATCATCAACTAGTCGTGTTAAGATGATTTTAGATGATATAAATCGAGATATGGAAATATTAAAACTTGAAAAGCAAATAGAATCAGAGGTTACTAGGCAACTTGAGGATTCTCAAAAGGAATATGTATTAAGAGAAAAAATAAAGGCAATAAAAGAGGAACTTGGCGAAGTTAATGACAAAGATACTGATATAGAATCGTTGAAAGAGAAGATAGACAAACTAAAATGTCCAAGAAAGGTTAAAGAAAAACTAAACTATGAGATGAAGAGATATGAAACAAGTAATGTTAATTCACCCGAGATAGGAATAATAAGAAATTATATAGATTGGCTTTTAAATCTTCCTTGGAATAATTTTACTAAAGATGTTACTGATTTAAATAAAGTTAAAAAGTGTTTAGATGATACACATTATGGATTAGAAAAAGTAAAAGAACGTATTATAGAATATTTGGCTGTCAAACAAAAGAGTAATAATCTTAGAAGCCCTATTCTTTGCTTTGTAGGGCCTCCAGGAGTAGGTAAGACTTCTCTTGCTAAATCTATTGCTAAGAGTATAAATAGAAAATGTGCAAAGATATCTGTCGGTGGAATTAATGATGAGGCTGAGATAGTAGGACATAGAAGGACTTATTTAGGGGCAAATCCAGGCCTTATAATTCAAGGTATGAAGAAAGCACAAACTACAAATCCTGTATTTATAATAGATGAAATAGATAAAATGACAAAAGATATAAAAGGGGATCCTGCATCAAGTTTATTAGAAGTTTTAGATCCAGAACAGAATAAACATTTTGTTGATCATTTTATAGAAGAAGAGTTTGATTTAAGCAATGTTATGTTTATTACAACTGCAAATTATATAGAACAGATTCCCTTTGAGTTAAGGGACAGACTTGAAATAATAGAATTATATTCTTATACTGAATATGAAAAACTCGATATAGCAAAAAAACACCTTATACCTAAAGAAATAACAGAACATGGTCTTGATATAAAAAAGATTAAATTTAGTGATGATGCTATTCTTACAATAATAAGAAATTATACAAAAGAAGCAGGAGTAAGAGAGCTTGATAGGGAAATCGCAACTATAATAAGGAAAATAGTCAAAGACATTGTTATGAATAATGCTAAAGATAGTTGCATAATAAATAATGATGATGTGAAAAAATATTTAGGTAATAAGAAGTTTATTAATAATGAAAACAATAAAAAGAATGCTAAGGGGATAGTAAACGGATTAGCATATACTCCATATGGAGGAGATATACTTCCTATCGAAGTTACCTTCTATAAAGGAAAAGGTGACTTGATTTTAACTGGATCATTAGGTGAAGTAATGAGAGAATCAGCTATGATTTCATTAAGCTTTATTAAGGCTAATAGTAAGAATTTTAAACTTGATGATTCGTTGTTTCAAGAAAATGATTTTCATATTCATATACCTGAAGGTGCAATTCCTAAAGAGGGGCCTAGTGCCGGTGTTACTCTTACTACAGCTCTTCTTAGTGCTCTGTTAAACAAAAGTGTAGATAGCTCTATCGCAATGACTGGAGAGATTACTTTAACTGGTAAAGTATTAGCTATTGGCGGACTAAAAGAAAAAATCATTGCTGCTTCTAGATCTAACATAAAGAAAGTGTTTTTGCCAAAAGATAATGAACCTGATTTGGAAGAAATACCTGATAATATAAAAGATAAAATTGAATTCATATTAGTGAACGATTATATAGAAATTTTTAAGAAAGTATGGTGATATAAATGAAAAAAATGTTAAGCGAATTAAAAACTAAATATCAAATAAATACATTTGATGAAGAAATGCTCTATGAGGTTTTAAATAATGAAGAAGAGTACAAGGAGTTTATAGATAATTTAAATAAATTTATGATGTATGATCCTGGATATAAATTTTATATATATCAAAGAATAGAATTCTTAATGAATCAAATTCTTGATATAAGTAATCATTGTGGACTTAATGGAAAAGAAAAACATATATTAAGAGAATTTGAAAAAGTTAAATCTTTAAACATAGGATTTAAAGAAGAATACAAATCACAATATGGTGCAATAAAATTAAATGCTTTGAAAGTTCCATATATTCTTAATCGTGATATTAAGTTTGATAAGATTGTAGCATCAGATTATGAGAATGTTCTAAAATTAGAAGCGTTTGAAAGAGAATTTGATTTTGAAGCTGCAGAGTCATTAGAAAATGATATATATTTTCTTCCTACTGCCAATTTAATATTTAATGAATATCTAGATGAATGTAGTGATTTTACTTTCAATACAATAGGACATATTATATCATATCCTGATACTGATAAATTTGATAATTATAAAGAATGGATTAAATATAGAGCTTATCAGGCTAGGACTTTAAAAAACTATGATAAGGTACAAAAACAAAAAGTTAAGAATAAAAGCCTTTTCTAATTTTATAATATATGATAATATTATTAAGTAATAATAAGGAGAGGTATTATGTTTGAGATTATAATTTTAGGAATTATTCAGGGGATTGCAGAATTTTTGCCTATATCATCTAGTGCGCATTTAATTATATTTAGAAATCTTTTCGGAATAGGAAGTAGTATTACTCCGGATTTAGAATTGTCTTTTGATATAGCACTACATTTTGGAACATTACTTGCGATAGGAATATATTTCTTTAAAGATTTTATAAATATTATAAAATCAGGATTAACTAAGGGTGTTAAGGAACCAAATGGTAGAATATTTTGGTATATAGTAGTAGCTACAATACCTGCTGCTATTGTTGGAGTTTTATTTGAAGATGTCATAGAAGATGCTATAAGGAATAATTATATTCTTATCGCCTTAGCTCTTATAGTTATGGGAGTTATAATCTATTTAGTAGATAAAAAATCTAAACAAGTTAAAGAAATATCTGATATGAGTTTAAAGAATGCTATATTAATTGGGTGTAGTCAAGTTTTTGCGTTAATACCTGGATTTTCAAGAAGTGGAACAACAATTGCAGCTGGTAGGGCAATGAATTTAAAAAGAGAAGATTCTGCTAAGTTTTCATTTTATTTATCGGCACCTGTAGTGTTAGGGGCTGTAGTTATTCATATATTAAAAGATGGAACTATAGATTTAATTATAGCTAATTTATCTATGTTTATAATAGGTGTACTTACTTCATTTATAATAGGAATGATTTGTATTAGTTTCTTATTAAAATATCTTAGAAAAAACGATTTCAAATTATTTATGTGGTATAGGATAATATTGGGTATAATAGTAATTCTTTGTGCAATATTAAAATAAGAATTGTTAATCGACAATTCTTATTTTTCTTATGTATTCCTTAATAGTATTTTTTGGAAGTTCATATGTATAATATACATTTTTTTTTGGTAGAATAATTCTGTTTTTATTAAGATTTCTATATATAAATAAAACATTGTTGGTTTTATCAGTTAGAATAACGTCAATTTTTTCTCTCATAAAAAATGTGTGAATTCCATTGCATCTTAATCTTAGAGCATAATTTATATTTTTTTTAAACATCAATCCTATAATTTTTTTACCTAGAGTATTTGCATCTCTTAAAGGAATACTCTTATCATTTATTTCGATTTTCATACTCTTCACCTAGCTAAATATAGCATAATTTGTCTTTACAGTCAAAATTTACAACCTTTTTTATTGTATATATAAAAAAGATTTGACAAAAAATAAAAAACGTTATAATATTAACTTATAAGAGAATATGGTGGTGCATGGATATGATGAAAAATAATAAAGGTCAAGCTTTAGTTGAGTATGTTTTGATAATTGCATTAATTTCTATTGTATTAATAGGTGTTATTAATACTTTTGGTGGAGTTTTGAAAGATAAAATTACCGAAGCTTCTTGCGCTATATCTAGTCAAGAATATGTTAAGGGCGATAAAGCAGGAGAAGGTTACTGTAGATAACATTTGAGGTTACTAAAGATGCTTTTAGCATCTTTTTTTATATATAGAAAGTAGATTAAAAAAACATCAAAAGATATTGACGAACATCGGTTCGTCATTTTATAATATATGATGATATATAATTGAAAATAAAATTTATCTGTTATTAGGTTTTGATTTATTTAAAAGTTATAATATATTTGGAAAGTGTATGTGATAAAATGGAACAATTTGATTTTGAGTCTATAGGACTAGATATAGAGAAAACAAGATTAAAAGCAAGAAATAATAATATATATTTGAGTGATAATCAAATAGAAATCTTAAAACGATATAATATAGATTATCAAAAATATAATAGTATATCATCCCTGCTTTTTGATATAGAAGAAATATTAAACAGTGGAATGGGAGAAGATGATTTAGAAATATTATCCAATGATATACAAGAATTTAATTATTATAATAATACTAATAAATAGAAGTAAATAGGAGAAGTTTATGAATTCGTATATAACAGGACAATTAAAAAGAATAATCTTTAATGGTGATAATGGATATTTAATAGGATTAATGAAAGTTAAATCAGCAAGCAAAGATTTAAGAGAATATATCAACAAAACTGTAACTTTCACAGGATATTTTCATGAATTAAATGATATAGATAATTATACTTTATATGGGAAATTTACAATACATAATAGATATGGTGAACAGTTTGAAGCAGCTAGTTATGAAAGATTAAAGCCAGAGGAAAAAGATGCGATTGTTGAATTTTTATCAAGTGATTTGTTTAAAGGAATAGGAAGAGCAAAAGCGGAGAAAATAGTTAAAGTATTAGGTGATAAAGCTTTAGATATAATATTAAATAACCCAGATAATCTTTTGTTAATTCCTACAATTACAAAGAAACAAGTGGATATGTTGCATAATACATTACTAGAATATGAGGCTAGTTATAATACAATATTATATTTAACTGATTTAGGTTTTAATACTAAAGATTCTATGGCTATTTATAATAAATTTAAAAAAGATACTGAAAAAATAGTTTCAAAAAATATTTATGAAGTATATTATCAAGTAAATGATATTACATTTAAAGCAGTAGACAGGATAGCACTTGATAATGATTATTCACCAAAAGATAAAAAAAGAATTAGCGCAGCTATATTTTATGCATTAAATGATAAAACTAATACTACTGGATATAGTTATTTTTATATAGATGAAATATTTAAATATATTCAAAGTTTATTAAATATGGAAGTCCCTGAAAAGAAATTTATTGACTCATTGAATTCACTAATATTAGATTTAAAAGTTTTAAAAAAAGATGATAAATATTATTTAACGTCAACATATAATTCAGAGGAAAATGTCGCTAAAAGGATAAAATATCTTACTAGAATAGAAGATACGAAATGTAAATCTTTAGATAAATTTATATATCAACTTGAACAGTTTAATGGTATTACATATGACGATACTCAGAAACTTGCTATGAAGAAGGCTATTGAAAAAAGTTTTCTTGTAGTAACTGGAGGACCTGGTAGTGGAAAAACTACAATTATAAAATCTATAGTGGATTTATATAGAGATATAAATAAATTAACGTATGAAAAAACACTTTCAAAGGTAGCGCTTTTAGCACCAACTGGAAGAGCTAGTAAAAGGATAAGTGAAGCTACTTCTCTTCCTGCTACCACAATCCATAGATTTTTGAAATGGAATAAAGAATTAAATAGATTTGCAGTAAATGAGTATAATAAAAGCGATGTGGAATTTGTAATTATAGATGAATCGAGTATGGTAGATATATTTTTATTTGATAACTTGTTAAAAGGTTTGAAAGTAGATACTAAAATAATTTTAGTTGGAGATTATAATCAGTTACCTAGTGTTGGACCTGGTCAGCTCTTAAGAGATGTTATAGACTCTAAAATGGTAGAAGTTGTAACTTTGGATAAAGTTTATAGACAGAAGAAAGGATCTAATATTATAGATTTTGCATATCAATTTAATGAGGGAATAATAGATGAAAAAATATTTAGACGCAACTTTGACTTATCCTTTGTAGAAACTAGGGATATGCTTAGAACTTCAAAAGAGATAGCTAGCGAATATATTGATATAGATTATAAAGATTTTCAAGTTTTAGCGCCAATGTATAAAACTTTAACTGGGATAGATAATCTAAATAGATCTCTCCAAAAAATATTTAATCCACCATCTCCTGATAAAAACGAAGTTTATGTAGATGAAGATGTATATAGAGAAAATGATAAGGTGCTTCAATTAACCAATATGCCGGATGAAAATGTTTTTAATGGAGATATTGGTATAATAAAAAAAATAGATAGTAAAAGTATAATGGTTGATTTTGATGGGAATTTAGTTAAATATACTCCAAGTAACTATAAAAAACTGATGTTGGGATACGCAATTAGTGTTCACAAAGCACAAGGAAGCGAATTTGATACCGTATTGCTTTTAGTATCTAGATTTTATTCTAAAATGCTTTATAGGAAACTATATTATACAGCGATAACTCGTAGTAAAAAGAAACTTATAATAGTAGGAGAAATGGATGCTTTAAAGATTGCGGCACAAACATATTCCTATGTTGGAAGAAGAACTACTCTTAAAGAGCTTCTTATAGAAAAATAAACATTGATGAATAATTAACTTTAAAAGATAAATAATAATAATGGTATTTTAATACCAATTGATATCATATTTTAAGATAGAGGTGATTAACTAGTGAAGAAAAGTATGAAAGTTTTATTAGGAACAGCAATAGCTGGTGCTGGTGTGGGTGCTTATGCGTTATACAAAAAATATAATCCTAACATGATGAACGATATAAAGCGTTCTGTTAATAAGATGAGTAGGGAAGCCAGTAAAAGTATCGAAAATATGATGTAATAAGAGGCCTTATTAAGGGCCTTTTAATATTGTGATATTTTACATGAAAGTGTAAATTTATTATTAAATGACTTTAATTATTAGTTATATTTGTGATATATTAATATTGCATAGTTAGGGTGGTGAAAAATGAAAAAAGAGAATAATGAAAAAGTAGATATTTTTAAGTTGAATGAAGTATTAAAAATAAGTAGCAATATGCTTAAAGTAATGTGGGCACTTATGATTATTGGATTTATTGTACTTGTTACATTTTTATTTAAAGAATGGAAGATTTTAAACTTTCTAGGAACTATTATATCTGTTCTTTCGCCTTTATTTATAGGACTTATTGTTGCTTGGCTTTTGGATCCTATGGTTAATTGGCTACAAAAGAATGGTGTAAAAAGAGCATTTGGAACTGTGATCGTTTTTCTTGCATTTTTGAGCTTGTTAGTTTTATTTTTTGTACTTATGATTCCAACTCTTGCAGAACAAGTAAACGAATTTATATCTTATGCTCCTACTATTTTGGATTATATAAGTGATATGGGTGAAAGTATATTTTCTCACTTGGGTGAAGTATATAATTATGATTTTACTAGTGTTAAAAGTCAATTGTATTCTGCTATTTCAAACCTTTTATCATCTATTACTGTAGAATTGCCTAATACAATAATAAATTTTGCTACTTCAATTATAAATGGAGGACTAAATATAATTCTTGGACTTTTTATAGGGTTTTACATGTTATTTGACTTTAATAATGTTAGAAAGCATTTATTTAATTTATTACCAAAAAGTATACATAGTGATGCTATAACGCTAACAGATAATTTAAATAAGACTTTAAGAAGTTATGTTCAAGGAACTTTATTAATAATGTTAATATTATTTGTGTTCCAATCTATTGCTTTGGCAATTGCGGGACTTTCTTCTCCGATGTTATTTGGACTTTTCTGTGCGGTTACTAATGTAATTCCTTATATAGGACCATATATAGGAGGAATTCCTGCAGTAATAGTTGGATTTACAATAAGCCCAACAACAGGATTTTTCTGTTTAGTGGCAGTAGTAGTTGCACAATTCTTGGAAGGAAATTTCTTAAATCCAATAGTTATGAGTAAAACAATGAAATTGCATCCAGTTACAATTATGCTTGGGTTATTGATATTTGGTCATTTCTTTGGTATACTAGGTATGATTTTAGCAACTCCAATAATTTCTTGTATTAAGGTAATTGCTAATTTCTTTAACGAAAAATATGAAATAGTTAATATGATAAATAATAAATAATAAATAATAAATAAAACGTAGATGAAGATAAGTAGATTTAAACCAAACTTAAAGAGAACTATTGGTTGGTGTAAAATAGTAGTTTGTTTATTTTGAAAGCTACTTCGGAGTTTAATAGTTAATTAAGATCAAAGTAGGATGGTACCGCGATTAATTCGCTCCTATGTATTGGTCTTTTTTTCTTTAAAAGGAGGATATTATGAAGGTATATTTAATAAGTGGTCCAGCGAGAAATGGAAAAGATACCATCGCAAATTTTTTAGAAGATGAATATGTTAGGCGAGGATATAAAGTGTGCAGAACACAAATATCAAAATATTTAAAGATGTATATTAAAGACTATTTTGGTTGGGATGGTTCTGAAGAGACTAAGCCAAGAGATTTGTTACAAAAATTAGGAACAGATATAATAAGAGAAAAACTAAAAAAAGAAAGATTTTTTGTAGATCGTACTATAGAAGATATTGATATTTTAAGTCACTTTTTTGATGTGATGATAATTAGTGATATAAGGTTTCCATTAGAAATAACGGGAATTAAAGAAGCTTATGATGATGTTGTATCCATTAATGTAAAAAGAATTAACTTTGAAACAGAATTAACTGGCAAACAACAAAATCATAAAACAGAAACAGCTTTAAAGGATTTTAAAGATTATGATTATAATATAATAAATGATACATTAGAAAAGTTGGAAAAAGATGTTATAGATATAGTTTGTAAGGAGGAAGAGAAATGCAAAAATTAACAAGTAATGAGATAAGAAAAAAATGGTTTGATTTTTTTGAAAGTAAAGGTCATAAAGTTTTGGAAAGCGCTCCTTTAGTACCACAAGATGACGATAGTTTGCTTTTTATAAATGCAGGAGTAACTCCATTAAAAAAATATTTTGATGGAAGTGTAGTTCCAGATAACAAAAGATTAGTAAGTATTCAAAAGTGTATTCGTACTAACGATATAGATAATGTAGGAGTTACTAAATCACATCAAACTTTCTTTGAAATGATGGGAAACTTTTCAGTAGGAGACTATTTTAAAAAAGAAGCATTGGAATTTGCTTATGAATTTTTAACTAGTCCAGAATGGATGGATATAGATAAAAATAAAATATATGTAACTATTTATACAAAGGATGATGAAGCTTATAATAAATGGGTATCATTAGGACTTGATCCATCCCACGTTATAAGACTTGAAGGTAATTTTTGGGAAATTGGAGAAGGTCCTTGTGGACCGGATTCTGAGATATTCTATGATCGTGGGGAAGAATATGATTTAGATGGTACTGCATTGGAAAAATTCACTAAGGATGAAGATCAAGAACGTTACATAGAAATATGGAATAATGTATTTAGCCAATATAATTCAAAATCAGGAGTTTCTCGTGATGAATATGCAGAACTTCCTCATAAAAATATTGATACAGGTGCAGGATTAGAAAGATGGTGTTGTATTTTCCAAGGAGTAGATTCTACATTTGAAACTGATTTGTTTGTACCTATAATAAAAAGAATAGAGGAATTAACTGGAAAAACTTATAATGGAGAAATGCCATTTAAGGTTATCGCAGATCATATGAGAGCGATCACTATGGCTTTATCTGATGGTGCCATATTTGAAAATTCTGGTAGAGGTTATGTACTAAGAAGATTGCTTAGACGCAGTGTTAGAATGGGCAAAAAGTTAGGAGTTAATGAGCCATTTCTTTATAAGATAGTAGATACTGTAGTAGAAAATATGAAAGAGTCTTATAAAGAATTACTTGATACTAAAGCTGTAGTAAAAACTTTAGTACTCCAAGAAGAAGAATTGTTTCATAACACCTTAGCATCCGGAGAAAGAAAATTATATCAATTAATATCAGAATCAAAAGATAAGACAATTAGTGGATATGATGTATTTAAACTTTATGATACATTTGGTTTCCCATTTGAACTAACTCTAGAATATTTAGAAGAAGAAGGATATACAACTGATAAAGAAGAATTCAGACGTTATATGGAAGAGGCTAAAAAAATAGCTAAAGATAGTCATAAAACACAAACTAATATGAATATTCAAAATGAAGTATTATTAAATTTTAAAGAACCAAGTGAATTTTTATATGATACTTACGAAATGGAAAGTAAAGTAATTGGTTTAATAAAAGATGGAGAGTTAGTTGACTCTTTAGATAGTGATGGATATGTTATTTTAGATAAAACTTGTTTTTATGCAACTAGTGGTGGTCAAGTTGCGGATACTGGCGCTATGAAAAATGGAAACTTTAAAGCTAAGGTTACTGATGTTATTAAAGCACCTAATGCTCAGCATCTTCATAAAGTAGAAGTAATAGATGGTAGTATTCGTCTAAATGATATATGTACAATAAAAATTATGGAAGATAAAAGAAAAAGGACCCAGGCTAATCACAGTAGTGTACATATATTACAAAAAGTTCTACAAGAAGTTTTATCAGAAAATATTCATCAGGCAGGAAGTTATGTAGATAGCGAAAGATTAAGATTTGATTTTACTTATACAGGAAAGATTTCAGAAGAACAAATATTAGAAATAGAAAAAAGAGTAAATGATAAAATTGATAATTTTGATGAAGTACTAATTAGAGAAATGCCTCTAGAAGAAGCAAAAAAATTGGGCGCCATGGCATTGTTTAGTGAAAAATATAAAGATATTGTTAGAGTTGTAAAAATAGGAGATTCTATTGAGCTTTGTGGAGGAACACATGCTAAAAATACTATGGATATTGGAAGATTTGCTATAGTAAAACTAGAATCAAAAGGAAGTAATCTCTATAGAATTGAGGCAACTACTTCAGAAATGATAGAGGAATTAATTGGTGAAGTTATAAAAAATTATGTAGAAGAGATAAAAAAGCTCCTTAATAAGGCTAAGATGATTTTAGATTCGGCAAAAGAAGAAAAAATAGATCTTGATTTTGATTTGATGTTAGATCAAAGCGGGATGTCATCTTATGCAGATATTATATATAATAAGAATCAATTAGCTTATGTTCAGAATGAAGTTCGTCTTTTAGAGAAAAAATATAATGAAGAAAAGGTAAAAAATCAATCTTCTAATTTGGACGAATATTTGAGTGTTGCACAAACTTATAATGATATAACTGCAATAGTAACAAGAACTGATAATAAAGAAATAATTGTATTAAAAGAGATAGTCGATAATTTAATTAATAAAATAGGAAAAGGTTTTGTGTTTATTGCTAATGAGAAAGACGGAAATGTTAATTTTATATGTAGAAGCAGTTGTGATATTAATGCTGGATTAATTGTAAAAAGAGCATCTCAAATGTCTGATGGTAATGGTGGTGGAAGTCCTACTTTTGCTCAAGGTGGAGGAAAGACTGTTGAACATCTAAATGAAATATTTGAGGTTATTAAACAAGATTTGAAAGATTGTAAATAATATGTAAAGGTCAAACAAAATTTGACCTTTTTTTGTATATACTAATCATAGGTTTATCAAAAGAAAAATGGTAAGTTAGATAAATAATTTATAGTTTTGTAATATTAACAAATTATAGTTGAAAATTACTTTGTTTAAGGGTTATAATGATAATATAAG
>JAEDKN010000048.1 GCA_016295795.1 Bacilli bacterium | reverse complement strand
TAAAAGGAGGAATTTTATGAAAAATTGGAAGTATAAAAAAATAGTTCCGTTTGTAGTAGTATTTCTATTTTTTGGAGTTTTAGGATATTTATTTCCGTATACAAATGATGATTGGGCTTGGGGAAGTAGTATCGGTATTAATAGATTAAATAATTTTTTTGCAAATTACAATGGGAGATATCTTGGAAACTTATTGGTTATCCTCTTAACAAGATTTAGAATTATAAGAGCATTAGTAATGGCTGTTATACTTACTCTTATTACGTTTTTAATTAATAAAATAATTCAAAAAGAAACAGAAAATAAAACTATATTGTTAATTGCAATATTTCTTATGATATTAATGCCTCGGCCAATTTTTAGACAAGCGATTGCATGGACTAGTGGATTTACTAACTATGTACCACCTGTATTATTAATTTTGATTTGGTTTTATTTAAGTAGAAATATATTAGATAATAAAGAAATAAAGTTAAATAAGTTCTGGTCAATACCTGTTTTGATTTTAGGAATTTGTAGTTGCTTATTCATGGAACATGTTACTATATATGCAGTTATAATTGGTATTGTTGGATTGATATATTCATATAAGAAAAAAATAAAGATAAATCTTTCTCAAATAACTTATTTAATTGGTACTATAATTGGTTCGATGCTAATGTTCCAAAATGAAGCATATCATCATATTATAAAAGGCGATGACTTCTACAGAAAAGTTCCTAAAGATGGCTTTATAATGCAATCTATAAAAAGATATTTTCATACAATTTATGATAATTTGTTTTTAAATAACACGATTATTCTTTTATTAATCGCAGTTTGTTGTTTGTTTTTGTTTTTTAGATTCGTTTATAAAAAGAAAAATATCAAACATGAAAAACTTATGTATTTTAGTTTAGGAACAATTGTTTTTTATGCTATTTATTCTCTTATATCACAGTTTTTTCCAGACTGGGAGAGTCTAACTTTAATATTAAAATCTCTTGAAGGATGTTTGACCGCTATATATTTTGTAGCACTTTTACTTTATATAATACTTTTGCCTAATAAAATTTCCAAAAATAAATTGTTCTTTTTTCTAGGGAGCATTGTTTTATTAACACTTCCGTTATTTATTGTAAGTCCAGTAACTCCTAGATGCTTTTATCCAATGTATATAATTTGGATTCTATTTACACTTCAACTATTATTTGATTGTTTTAAATACATTAAATCAGATAAATTTTATGTTACAATTAATTATATTAGTTTATTTGCTATTGTTATTTCTATGTTTTATTTCATTTGTATAATATTTTCAGCATTTCATGTAACAAATAAAATGGTTAATTACATAGAAAAAGAAAAAAAGAACAAATCCCAAGTTATGGTTCTTCCTAAAACAGTATATGAAGATTATATGAAGCACCCATATCCACATGATGAAACAAATACAGAAAGATTTAAGATGTTTTATGATATAGATGATAGTGTAGAACTTAAATTTATTGACTATAAAGATTGGCGTGTTATAATAAAAAGTAGGTAGGTGATAATATGGATTTATCAATCGTTGTACCATGTTATAATGAAGAAGATAATGTAAAATTATTTTATCAAGAAGTATTAAAAATATTTAAGAACAAGAAAATCAAATATGAAATAATTTTTGTTAATGATGGAAGTAAAGATAGAACCGCAGAAAAGTTAAATGAACTTGTTGAACAAAAACAACAAAATATTAAAGTTATAAATTTTTCTAGAAACTTTGGAAAAGAAGCAGCAATGTATGCTGGTCTTAAAGAGACAACTGGAGAGCTCGTTACAATTATAGATGCAGATTTGCAACAAAGACCTGAAATTATATTGCGTATGATTGATATTTTACAAGCAAATAAAGAATACGATTCTGTTGCGGCATATCAAGAAAAAAGGAAAGAGGGAAAAGTTTTAACATTTTTCAAGAATTGCTTTTATAAATTAATCAATTCTATATCAACAGTTCCTTTTGTTCAAGGTGCAAGTGATTTTAGGACTCTTAGAAGAAAAGTAGTAGATGCCATATTAGAAGTAAGTGAATATCATCGTTTTTCTAAAGGTATATTTAGTTTTGTAGGATTTAATACCTATTATTTACCTTATGAAGTAGAAGAAAGGAAAAATGGAACTTCTAAATGGAGTTTTTGGAAATTATTTAACTATGCAATAGAAGGAATTGTTGCTTTTACTACAACGCCGCTTAGGATTCCTTTTATATTCTCTTTTATAACATTGTTAGTAGCAATAATATATTTTATAGTTACTTTATTTGCTGGTTCAAATGCATTTAGTGTATTGCTTATTATTATATTGTTCTTATTTGGAATTTTATTCGCACTAATAGGTATTTTTGGAGAATATTTATCTAGAACTTATATGCAAGTTAAACAAAGACCAGTTTATATAGTAAAAGAAAAGAAAGAAAGTTTTAAAAAGTAGGGAGTTTTATGGTAGGAATTATTTTATTAATTAGTAATATTTGTGAGCAGTTGACCAATCCAACTATCCCAATTATTAAGAAATGTTTAGATTTGTATTCAAAATATAAAGAAATAATTAATTATTTAATAGTGGGAGGACTTACAACTTTAGTTAGTATTGGAAGTTATGCTCTATTTAGAATCTTTATATCAAACTATTTAGCTTGTACAATTTTATCTTGGATAGCTGCAGTATTATTTGCTTACGTTACTAATCGTATTTTTGTATTTGAAAGCCGTGATAAAAAAGTTTTTATTGAATTTATAAAATTTGTATCTTGCAGACTATTAACATTAGGAAGCGAAGTAGTTGTTATGTATATATTGGTTGATTTAATAAAACTTAATGATATGATATCAAAAGTATTAGTACAATTTATAATAGTAGTGCTTAATTATGTTTTAAGCAAAATAATAGTTTTTAAGAATAATGTCAAGAACAGTTAGCTTAATATTGGAAAAACTAAAATGATATGGTAAAATAGTACTCGGAGGAAGACATGAAAAAGTTTATAAACAATATAATTAAATATTATAAATATGCAGTATATTCAGCAAAAGCGGAATTAAAATCCGAGGTAGCCGATTCATATTTAAACTGGTTATGGTGGATAATAGAACCATTCTGTTTTATGCTAATATATACATTTGTATTTGGTGTTGTATTTAAAAATAATACTCCATATTTTGCATCTTTTGTATTTATTGGATTAACTGTTTGGGATTTCTTTAACAGAATGTTGACTGGAAGTGTAAAATTAATTATCAATAATAGGGATTTGGTTACAAAGGTATATGTACCAAAGTATGTATTATTGTTATCAAAATCATTTACATATTTATTTAAAATGGGAATTTCACTTTTAATTACTTTTGCACTTATGATATTCCAAGGTGTACCTTTTACTTGGCATATTCTATTTATAATTCCTATATTTATAGTTCTTTATGTAATATCGTTTGGTATAGGTATGATTTTAATGCACTTTGGTGTTACATTAAATGACTTAGGAAATTTAACCAACATAGCATTGAGAATGGTATTTTATTTATCTGGTGTTTTCTATAACATAAATGAAAGATTAAGCGGGAAATTGAAATATATTCTTTTGAGAGCTAATCCTGTTGCCTTCTGTATGAATGAACTTAGAAAAGTTATGTTACAAGGAGTATTGCCTAATTTTGCTGTATTAGGAGTTTGGTTAATTATAGGAATAGGTCTATGTGTACTTGGTGTTCATTTGATAAATAGTTATGAAAACAGCTATGCGAAGGTGATATAATGAAGAAGAATATAACAGTTACTGTAAAAAATTTACATGTTACATATAAAAGTTTAAAGAAAACTTCTATTAGAGCATCTTGGAAGCAAATTGGACATAAGGCCGAATTGTTTCACGCATTAAAGGGAGTAAGCTTTGAAATAGAAGAGGGAAATATTCTTGGCATAATTGGTAAAAATGGTAGTGGAAAATCAACTATGTTAAGAGCAATTGCTGGAATATTCTCACCAGATAAAGGAACTATAGATCTGCATGGAAATACAATTTCTTTATTGAGTATTGGAGTAGGATTTAATAAAAAATTAACAGGAAAAGAAAATATATATTTATCAGGAATGCTTTTAGGTTTTACAGAAGAAGAGATAAAAAAGAAAGAAAAAGAAATAATAGCGTTTGCTGATATAGGCGAATTTATTAATAAACCAGTAAAAACATATTCATCAGGTATGTATTCAAAATTAGCTTTTGCAATAACTGCAATATTAGAGACCGATATAATGCTAATTGATGAAGTATTAAGTGTTGGTGATGTTAAATTTAAAGAAAAAAGCTATAATAAAATGAAAGAGCTTATTTCTGATGAACATAGAACTGTTATAATAGTTTCACATAGTTTAGGAACTATTAGGGAATTATGTAATGAAGTTTTATGGCTAAATGATGGAAAAATAAAACAAATTGGTCCACCAGAAGAAGTAATCCCTGCATATGAAGAATTTATGAGAAACAATTAGTGCGTATGTGCACTTTTTCTTTTTGTTGAAAAAAAGTTGATTTTGTGGTATAATGAACCTCGTTGATTAAGGGGGATTTATTTATGTTAAACAAAACTGAACTAGAAAGTAGATTATCTCAAATTTCACATAAAATAGAGTATTATGACAATGAAAGAATATATCTTAGAGAATATGTTCTTATGTTAGCAAATGGAGATAAGTTAAAAATTAATTTTCCACAATCTTCTGTTGCACACATGTTAGGAGTTAATACAAATTATCTTAATTCAACAAGATTATTTGGTTCTAAAAATTCATATGAATTATTAAAAGAAATGTGTGATAATGAATACAGACTATACAATAGTATCAAAGATGGAATAATATCTGAAAATCAATTGTTTTCTCAACATATTGACAAAAAGATATCAAGTTTTGTTGCTAATTTAAAAATAAATATATATAATCTTGAAGTTGCATGTAAATATAAAAAAGAAAGAACATTTAATAATGGTAATGATTCTTATGATTTTGACTATGCATTGGTAAAACAAAATGAAGATAGAGAAATTTTTATGCT
>JAEDKN010000012.1 GCA_016295795.1 Bacilli bacterium | reverse complement strand
ATTAATTATCATAGTAGATGTAACCCTTCAGGTACTGCAACAACTATGATCGTTACACTGAGAGTTAAGGCATATAGGATATGTGAAGTAATGAGTGGAAAATTAGTTAATGTTTCTCTTATTAAATTAACATCAAAATTATTATTGATAACTATTACCGAAAACAAATAAGAAAAACTTACTAAGAAAGAACTAACATATCCAATTCGACTTATTATTTTGGCAAGATTTGTGAGTCTAACTTTTAGAGGACTTATAGGTTGAACCTCTTCTAATTCATGAGTTATTTTTCCATACAAAGTATTTTCTCCAACTTGAGTTACTTTCATATATGCAGTGTTAGAATATACAACAGTACCTCTGTAGACTTTATTTTTATCATTTATTGTATTTTTCCAACTATCAATTGGTTCTTTATAAATTTCTTTAGCTTCTCCGTTTAAAGAAGATTCATCTACTGTTATTTCTCCTTTTATTAAATAGCCATCTGCAGGGATTTTATCTCCAGGTTCCAATAATACAAGATCCCCGGTCACTACTTCGTCTATTGAAATTTCAGATACTTTTCCCTCTCTTTTTACCCTACATTTTATCTTGCTTGCTTCTTCTTGCATTTTTATAAAGGCTTTCTCACTACCATATTCTGATACAGATGATATGAAAGAAGCTACAAATATAGCTATTAATATTCCTATTGTTTCATACCAATCAAAATCTTGAAACAGAAAAACTATTTTTATTCCTAATGCTATTAAAAGAATTTTTATGATCGGATCTGATAAAGAGGCCATTAATATATTTATAAATTTATTATTTTTAGTTATCGAAATAGTATTGCTTCCATATTGTGTTCTATTATGTTCTACTTCTTTGATATTTAATCCATTATCATTTATATTCATATAATTTGATCCTCCTATAAAAACATATTCTTATATTATTTTTATAGAAGAACGATTATATTACAATTATTGACAAAGTTATGATCCAAATATTTTTTTAAAAAATTCTATTATCTTATTCCAAATACCTTTTTTATTTTCCTTGACATTTTCTGTTACTACTTCTTCTTTATCTTGTTCTATAATTTGTGGTTGTTCTTTTTTTAAAAATAGCTCAGCCCAATTTTTGGAATAAGCCACCCAAAAATTTTCTACTTTATACCAAGTGTAAGATTTTTCACTAATTTTTTCGATTATATTATATATTCCTTTATTTACATAACCTAAAATCTCTCCATTTGGAGTTTTTCTAGCGCGTAAATCAGTAGTATTAATTTGTATTTGATTTAAACTATCATTTCTTTTTACTGGAGAACCTAAATAAACTGGTTTATTTGCCCACTTTATTCCTCCATCATTTTTTATAACTGTAAAATCCTTGTCTACATAGCATACTTCTTCTGGTTTCTTTGTATCTCCTTTTATAACTAACTTATCGTTTGAATTATAAATCCAATCATTGGAACTTCCCCTACCAAAACTCATATGAATGTGTGTTGAGACATTAATGTTTTCTCCTTCTTTAACTATTAAATCTCCTCGCTTAAATATTTTTCCTACTTTTATATCTTTAAAATCAATATCGTTAGAATGAGTTAATGCCATAAATGCATAATCGTTAAATGTTGGAGTTTTAACTTTAGAGGTTGAGACCAACCAAATAGTATTAGTAATTTTATTATTACCTACTCCTTTTATTCTAGTTACTTTCATTTCATCACAAGGACAATATATTCCGTCTCTAGTTTTATCCTTACCTCCATCGTCGATTGGATAATCTTTATAGTCTTTAGCATTATACCAATGTAATTTATGAGAAATTGTTCCATTATAACTTTGAGTTATTCTCATATATTTCATTGGATAAATAAAATAATTCAAAATTTCACCTCCCACTATATTATAGTGAAATCTTGAAAAAACGAATAAATCATTACAACTAAAAAATATAGAAAAATTCTATATTTATAAGACAGTTGGCTTTAAGTATTCAAAAACGGGAACGGGTAGATTTCTTACTATTCCAAAGAGTATTACTATAATCAATATTATATAATAAATATGTTTAGGAATTTTTATTTTTCTTTTAAAACATAGTTCAAATACAATACTTAGAAATTTATATAGTATGTATAATAGTAACATAATAAATACCAATGGATTATACCTAAACGCTTGATAAAAGTCTAATTTAATCATGGAAAATAGCATTCTAGTTACACCACATCCAGGGCAATATAGTCCTGTTATTTTATGAAATATGCAAGGAACAGAAAAATTGAATCTGTAATTTAAAAAACAATATCCACCCATTATCAACAAAATCGATAATAAAATAGATATCACTTTTAAAACTCTTTTCATTATTCTGCAAACTTATTTAAATCATTTTGAATTAAACAATAATTAACTATTCCAAATCCAAATAGCGACAACACTAGGTAAAGTACTGAATTATCTTGAATATCTTTACCATATCTTTTTCCTGCCTCATGCATTTTTTGTCCCATTTTGTAGTTCCAATAGTAAAAATAAATTCCACAGCTAAGTAATGAAAATAAAAATGCTAAGCCTCCAGATGTATTATCATTTCCATTAACAGTATTTGATTCGTCAGTCATTGTTATAAACCAATATATCCCGTAGATTCCACAAGTTACAAAAGATAATATTACAGCTGTTAATATATCTCTTTTAGTAATAACTGGAAGATTATTATTAACATAAACATTATTTATTACTGTAGTACTACTCTCTTCTTTGGTTTCTTTTGAATCTAATGCTTCACCGCACTTGTTGCAAAAATTTGCATTATCGTTTAATTCATTACCACATTTTGGACAAAACTTACTCATAATATACCTCCTATCATCTTATAGGATAAGGATAACATCACTGTACTTTCTTGTCAACAAAAACAAGCTTCTTAATTAAGGGGGTTTTACTAGAATTTACAACTTTATTTATTAGGTCTAAATTCTTATAAGAAGAACCAACAAATTCATCTTCTAAAACTAATCTATCAGTTTCTTTTTTATTATCTTTATAGTAATTCTTTAATAGAATAATATCTTCTTCTACTAAAATTACATCGTTAGATTTTATAATATCAGATAAATTATCCTTTGCCAAATTAATGTTTTTTACAATTGAACTAAATTTCATTTTTTCCTCCTCGTATTTAATTAGAATACAATATAAAAAGAGAGAAATTTGTTGTATAATGTACCTCTCTTTTTATATAGCACAATTATTTATATTACATACATAATAATTATATGAATGATTTGCAATAATTTGCATTATAAATTAACACTTTTTATCAAAAATATACACATTAAAATTAAAACTAGATACTTCTATCTAGCATACTTCATTGTTTACAAACATCTATCCATTTTTTATAATTAGATATTTTTTTTAATTCATCTAAAGTCAATTTAACTGCACTATTAGAGCTTCCACAAGCTGGATAAACTATTTCAAATCGTTTTAAAGAATTATCTAAATAAACATCTACATTTTCGTTTATTCCAAATGGACAAACTCCACCAACTGCGTGTCCTATCAATTCTTCTACATTATCAAATGGTATCATTTTTGCTTTCGTTTGAAACTCTGTTTTAAATTTACTATTATCAATTTTACAATCACCTGAAACTACAATCAATATAGGTTTATCATCAACAATAAATGATAATGTTTTTGCAATTTCTTCTTCTTTACAATTTATTACCCTTGCTGCTTCACTAACTGTAGCTGATGAAACGTCAAATTCCATAATTCTATTTTCTAATCCATACTTTTGCAAATGCTCTTTTGCTTTTAATAATGACATAATTACCTCCTTAATAGTTGTCTTTAGTTGATATAAATAAAAACAAAACTAGACAAATATGTCTAGTAAATAACCAATGGTAGCAAGTGGGGGGGATCGAACCATCGACCTTTTAGGTATGAAAAAACTCTAAGTATGATTTTTCCTTATTTTATAAGTATTTACAGTCATTTTAAATATAAGTAAATATAAATACTTTTTTATAGAAATTTTTTTGATTTTTTTATCAAAGAACAATTACAATTTTTATATAGCCAAAGCTATTTCATACATATAATTCTAGTCTATATTTTAAGGCATGTCAACATAAGAAAAGAAATATAAAAATATTCCTTTATGCTTATGATTAATTATTTCCTATTATATTTTTTAATTAGCCGTGCAATTAATTGTTTCTGTTTTTTTACAAACTTTGCCACTTTGTATATATCCACTTGGACATACTGTTTTAGTTACTTTATTTGTCTTTTTAGCACACCACATCATTGCGCCCATTCCCGATTCATCAATTTCTGTATACATATATTCACTACTACTATTACATGACCACCATGGCGATACATCAATGCTATTTGCATGATATTGATTAGCAACATCTAAGCAATTTCCCTCGATTAATTTATAACCACTTGGACAAGATGAAGTTGTTATCATATCTGTTGTTACTTCTTTAGTACATTTACTTCCATCCCCAATTGGTGTACAATTTGATGGACAAGTATATGGTTCTTTCCAAGTTGCTTTAATAGTTATGTTCTTGTATACTATAGTGTCTTTCGTAACTACATTGCCGTTTTCGTCAACCCATCCTGCAAATACATAACCATCTTTTATAGGATTAATAGGTAATAATATTACTTTTCCATTTTCCACAATTATACTTTCAACATTACTTCCACCATCAGTATCAAATTTTACTGTTACTATCTTGGCATCTTTTTTGATCCACATCGCTTTTAAAGTAATATTATTAGTAACTATCATATTTTCTGTAATAAAATTCCCATTACCATCTAGCCAACAAACAAATATATATCCATCTTTTATTGGCTCAACTGGTAATAAAATAGTCTTCCCTTTTTCTATTAGGATGTTATCTATTTCATTGCCACCATCAGTATCAAATTTAGCCGTGATAGTTTCTGCATCATTACTAATCCATTCTGCTTTTAAAGTTATATCTTCAGTTATCTTTGTTCCTTTTGTAATAACATTGCCATCACTATTTGTCCATCCAACAAATTTGTAACTATCTTTTGTTGGTGCTTCAGGAAGTTTAACTATTTCATCATTTTTGACTTCTATGCTAGATATTTCAGTTCCACCATTTGTATCAAAAGTTATTGTAAAAGACTTTTCTCTACCAAACAAAAGATATAATATGAAAATTAAAAGTAATAATATGATTAATACTAATGCGATAATCCATTTCTTTTTCATTTTTTTCCTCCTTCTATTATAAGTATATCATAATATTAAACAAGATGTTGTACTAAATTACATCTTCTTTATAATGTTTTTTTATAAATAACTTGTAATATTACGATTGTGATTTTTAACAAAAAAACTAGACAAATATGTCTAGTAAATAACCAATGGTAGCGAGAGGGGGGATCGAACCCTCGACCTTTCGGGTATGAACCGAACGCTCTAGCCAGCTGAGCTATCTCGCCATGTAAAATGTGATTTTATGATATCACACTTAAATATTTTTGACAATACCAAATTTAAAAAAAAATAAATTACTTGGCTTGTGTATATTATAATTTTTCCCAAGAAGAAACATTTTAAACACATCTTATTTACATTTTACAAAATGTATAAAATCTTTTTGGCTTTCTAAATCTATTTCAGACATGAAAAAGCAAGATTCTAATATAGCCTTGATTTCTTTAGCATACTCATTTTCTTCAATTGAATAAGTAGTTCTTTCTTTTAAAAAATGCTCTGAAAAATAATATGAATAATAAGAACATACTTGAGATATAGCTTCTGTAGGACAATATTTATATATATAATAAATTTTAGAATTTACAGAAGATAAATAAGGATTATCAAATTCGTTATCAATATATTCTTTCTCAATTGTAGGATTTATAAATACACAATTATATTTAGCAAGTAATAAATCTTTATGAAATTTATTATATTGGATATCTGTAATATATTTATCTAATTTTATTAAAAAATTTGTATAATAATCATAATCTGCACAACAATCAAGTGATTCATTTACAAGTCTTCTTTTTAAAGTGTATAAAACTTTAGCATTAGTTCTATACAAAGCAAGCATATCTGTGTCTTGAACTAAATTTGGAATAGTTCTCTCATCTATAAATTTTGTAATTCTTTCATTTATTTCCATTAAAGTCAAATTGCTTAAATTTTGATATTGCTCATCTTCACATTTTATACAAATATCTAGATAATCTATATTCCTAGAAAAAATCTCAGTGCCTTTTTTACCTTCACATTCTAACTTCAAAAGTTCACCATATATGGTAGCAATCGCGCTGGATTTCTTCAAAAGACTTTTCATTTTTTCATAACCTACTTTTTTCATTTTACTGCTCCTAATAAATTATTAATATCTTATTACAATAACTTATATTTTTCAATAAAAACAAAAAAAATTATCCAAATAATAAAAGATATATCTTTTTTATTATTCTTTGTGATAAAGGTGCCGAATAAATAAATTTATTATTTTTATCTTCTACTGCCTTTACTACTTGATATACAATTGAGTTTATACTCTTCTTCTCTATCAACTTAAATTTATTATTGACTTCATTATAGACATATTCTTTGCTATCAAAAAAAGGAGAATTTTCTTTTATATTCAAATCAATAGTGTCTATCATAACTTCATTAAATCCTGTAGCGTATGCTCCTGGTTCAATAACGGATACAGAGATATTAGAATTTATAATATCAAGTTCCTTTCTTAAACACCTAGCCATCATGGTTATTGCAGATTTGCTAGAACAGTAGCTACCAAGAAATTCAAATGGAATACTTCCAGCTATAGAAGAAGTTATTATAAGTTTTGCAGCCCTTTTATCATTCAATTTTTCTATACAGAAAGTTTTAGCAAGATTATAAGAAGCAAAAAAGTTAACCTCAAAGTTTCTCCTTAAATCTTCTATTTCTAAATCTATTATCGACCCACCTATTCCTATTCCTGCATGATTTATTAATACGTCTATATCTTGAAATTCAAATTTACTAACATCATCCTTATTTGTTATATCTAATTTAAATGTTTTTATATTAAGATTAAGAGATTTTAGTTTCATGTTTAAGTTATTTAACTGTTCTTCATTATGGGTAGTCATTATTACTTCATGATCTCTACTAGCAAGTGTAATTCCAGTTAAAAATGCAATTCCACCACTAGCACCCGTTATTAATACTTTCATATAATCACCACTATTAGTTTTAGTTTTTATACAAAAAAAATTCCAAAATTTAAAAAAAATTAAAGTCGACTGTATAGAAGTCGACTTATTTATTTTAAAAGTGAGCATTTTGTAGTTTATTTTTATAAGAAAGGTATATTATTTTTTGTGTGTGGTTTTACACCGTTATTATATATCACCTCCTTTATAATTAAGATTGTATAATAAAAATGTATAAAACATATTAAAGATTTGTGTTATTTATGTGAAATTAACTATTTACTATATTTTTTATTCTTTTAATCACCTTCTTTTCTATCCTAGATATATAGGATTGACTTATACCTAATAATTCCGCAACATCTTTTTGGGTCATCTCCTCTCCATTTATAAGTCCATATCTTAAAACTATAATTTCTCTATCCCTAGGATTTAATTTATTTATTTCATCTAATACTATTCTCCTATTCAAATCTTCTTCTAGGCCTTTTGTTACTATATCAGGATCAGTCCCTAATATATCTTCTAAATGAAGTTCATTACCATCCATATCAAAACTAAGCGATTCATCAAAACTAACTTCTGTTTTTATTTTTTTGTTTTTTCTCAAGTACATTAATATTTCGTTATCTATACAACGTGAGGCATATGTCGCAAGTTTAATATTCTTATCCATACTATAAGTCTTTATTCCTTTAATAAGTCCAATCGTTCCGATACTTACTAAGTCTTCCAAATCGACTTTGGTATTCTCATACTTTTTTGCTAGAAACACAACAAGCCTAAGATTATGTTCTATAAGTTTATCTCTGGCGGTTAAATCTCCATCGTTTGATCTAATCAAGTAATATTCTTCCATTTCTTTAGAAAGTGGTTCTGGTAATTTATCAGTCGCGCCAACATAAAACAGAACACTTCCTAACTCAAAAACCTCTCCTAAAATTAATAATAAACTAATCATTATTTTCCTCCTTCTAATGTTTCATTATTTAAAATCATATTTATTCCTTCTATATTAAACTTTTCACTTGATAATCCTATTAAAGGTTTATCAATTATCTTTTCGTTATCAATTATGATTTTATCTGCAACTATGCATTTTAGTATACCATTTCCATTCACAGTACTATATGGAACTAATATACCGTTCTCATAACTAAAATTAATTTTATCAGTATAGATTAGAATAATTGGTCGTTTTTTGTACTGATCTTTTAATTTGTTTCCAGTATCTAGATAAGCTGTAAATTTATATGTTTTATTCTTGTAAACAAGACTAGTACTATAGTAATTGTTATAATTTAATTTTAGTTTTCTTGTTTGTTTTATATAAAAGAATAATATTAATGGAGATAAAACTATTAATACAATAATGTTTAGTCCAAATCCATTAGATACAAAAAGGATTCCATAATTTTTATAATTGAATTCGTTATTGATTAAGTATAATCCACCTCCCAAAACAATACTTGATAAATATAGATAAATTAGATTATTTATAAAATATTTAAAATTTTTAAATGAAAATGTAGAAAGTATCATAACTATGCTTATTACTATCTTAAATATAAACAAGGTAAAATTATTTAGTTTCAAGAATAGAAGAAAAATAGATAGTCCACCAATTACACTTCCTAATATTATTCTTTTTAATTTTACATTTCTCTTTAAGAGATAAGAAGTAGTAGTAAGTAGTAAGAAATCAAATGCCGTATTTAATAAAAATACTAAATCTAAATACACTTTCATCTTAGTCACCGAAACAAGTATAAAAAAAAGAAATCAAAAATAGTGTCGTTTTCTATTTATAATTTCTTAATTTCAATATTTGTATAATAGTGATGTATTATATCTTTATAAGTAGAACCTTTATTTGCCATTATATTAGCACCATACTGACTCATACCAACTCCATGTCCATATCCTCTAGTTGTTATTTTTACTGTATATCCTTCTATCTCTATATCAAAATCAGTTGATCTAAGCGATAACATAGTTCTTATATCTACTCCCGAATAAACTTCATCTCCTACCATCACTTCAACTACTCTACCACTAGAATTTCTTTTAGTAATTTTAAGTTCGTCCAATGTATCTATTCCAAATATTTTCAATATATCTACTGAATCTTTAGTAACAGTTCTAAGATAACTTGAAGCTTCTTTATCCCAAGAGGAATCTACGCTTTTCAAATATGGAACTGAATAGCCCCACACATATATTGCGTCTTCGGTTTTTCCGTTACTAGTTGAATGATATACTGCATCTATTAACTGATTATTATAAGTAACATACATTCCTTTTGTTGCGTTTACAGCATCTTTTATCTTGTTATAATACTTTTCATACTCGCTTCCCCATTTACTTTTCATTTGGCTCTTATCGATGTATGCTTGAGTGGAAACAGTATCTGTTAATTTTTTATTATTTTTTTTACTCTTTATAGCATATGTCCTAGCTAAAATGGATTGAGCTTTTAATGCTTCTTTGTTAAAAGAGGCAGGCATTTCTGCCGCTACTACTCCAATAACATATTCCTCTAAATCCAAGGTTACTACACTACCATTTGATCTATATATTGTTACTTTTTCTGAAGATTCATTTGTATTAGTATTAACATTATTACTTGTACTACCCGAAGTAGATTTGGCAGTGTTTGTTGAGGATGATGGGGCTTTCGCAGTTGTATTGTTTTTGTTGCTTGTTGAAGTATTACTATTGCTTTTATTAGATGAATTAGTTTTGGATTCCTCTGTTACAGATTTATCGCTATCTTTAGTTTCTTCTTTTTTCTCTTCACTTTCTTCTGGATTTATTTTTTCTTCTTCAGGGGTTGAAACAACAGAAGAAAAGACAGATTTATCAGAATAATTTAGGGCTTCTTCATTGAAATTATCGAATAGTATATCATTATTTGTATAAAGAAGTGTTGCAAAAGCTATTCCACCTAACGTAAGAAGTATTTTTTCACCATTAAATTTTATATGATGAGTTTTAATATAATTCTTAATCGATTCTTTTATAGTATCATTTTCCCCTTTTTTAAAACTTCCTAATTCATAATCAAAATCTAAGAATAATATTAACTCTTCTTTATTGTCAATCTTTCGTATTATATGTTTATCAATCATAATTTCACCATTATTATGATTGATAAAATATTTTAATTTATACAAAAAAAGAAATAGTAAATACTATTTCTCAAATTGTGAATTATAAAGCTTATAGTAAAAGCCTTCTTTTTTTAATAATTCTTCGTGTGTTCCTTGTTCTACTATATCACCATTATCCATAACTAATATTAAATCAGCATTTTTAATAGTAGATAGTCTATGTGCGATTATAAATGATGTTCTGCCTTCCATAAGCTTATCCATTGCTTTTTGAATTAATATTTCAGTTCTCGTATCAACCGATGAAGTTGCTTCATCAAGTATCAATATCTTAGGATCAGCGAGTATCGCACGAGCTATTGTTAGAAGTTGCTTTTGTCCTCCTGAAATATTTGTAGTTTCCTCATTTAACACCATATTATATGCATCAGGTAAAGTTTGGATAAAATGATGTACATGAGCCATCTTACAAGCATCTATTACTTCATCGTCAGTAGCATTTAAACGCCCATATCTTATATTTTCCATAACAGTTCCATTGAATAACCAAGTATCCTGTAAAACCATTCCAAATAGTCCTCTTATATCTTCCTTTCTGTATTCATTTATATTATGACCATCTACTAGAATTTTACCAGAATTTAGTTCATAAAAACGCATAAGAAGTTTTACTATTGTAGTTTTACCTGCACCTGTTGGACCAACGATAGCAATTTTCTGTCCGGGTTTTACTTTGGCTGAAAAATCTTTAATTATTATTTTGTCGGGATTATAACCAAATTTTACATTTTGGAACTCTACACTACCTTTTACCTCATTAATAGGAATAAATTTCTTACTTTTTTCCTTTTCTTCTTCTACAGATAGAAAATCAAATACTCTTTCACTTGCAGCTATCATCGATTGTAACATATTTGATATTTGAGCAATCTGACCAATCGGGTTAGTAAAATTCTTCATATATTGAATGAAAGACTGAATATTACCTACAGTTATTCTTCCTATTATTGCAAAATAACTTCCTATAATAGCAATAACAACATATCCTAAGTTACCAATAAAATTCATGATAGGATGCATAAGGCCAGATATAAAATTACTCTTCCATGCAACATCTGCTAGTTTTTTGTTATCTTTTTCAAAATTTTTAATCATCTTATCTTCTGCGTTAAATACTCTTATTACATTTTGACTAGAAAACATTTCCTCTACATTACCATTAACATCTGCTAAAAAGTTTTGTTGATCAGTGAAATATTTTTGACTTTTCTTCATTATAAGTGCAATTATGATAGCAGATAAAGGAAGAACAACCAATGCAATTAAAGTCATAATCCAGTCTATCGAAAACATCATAATTAAAATTCCTATAATAGTCGCAATAGAAGAGATTATTTGCGTAGCTTCAATGTTTAAATTTTGAGATAAAGTATCAATATCGTTTGTAATTACAGATAATATTTCTCCATGAGTCTTAGAATCATAATAACTCATAGGTATTTTATTCATCTTCTTAGATACTTCTTTACGAAGACGGTATGCTAATTTTTGAGAGATATTAGTCATTATTATACCTTGAATATATGAAAATATTGCGCTTGCTACATATAAGCATAAAAGAATAAGTAATATTTGTCCTATTTTAACAAAATTAATTCCTGAACCACCTGAATATTTACTTATTAATCCATTAAACAATTCTGTAGTAGCATTACCTAGTATTTTAGGACCAACTACGCTAAATACAGTACTTGCAATAGTAAGTATTCCTACTATTACAAGAGCTATTTTATGACTAGATAAATACCCCCATAATTTTTTCACGGTTCCTTTAAAATCCTTAGCTTTTTCGGTTGATGCAGCTGGAGGACCTCCTCTACCTTTAGGCATTATTAATCTCCTCCTCTCCTAATTGAGATAATGCAATTTCTCTATAAACATCGCAACTTTTTAGTAACTCTTTGTGAGTTCCCATTCCAACAACTTCGCCTTGATCTAATACCACTATTTTATCAGCGTGCATTATACTACTAATTCTTTGAGCAACAATTAAAATAGTGCTATCTTTAGTATACTTTTTTAATGCTTTTCTTAATTTAGCATCTGTTTTAAAATCAAGTGCAGAGAAACTATCATCAAATATATATATTTCCGGATTTTTAGCAATAGCCCTAGCTATCGCAAGACGTTGTTTTTGTCCACCACTTACATTTGTTCCACCTTGCGAAATAGGCGATTGAAATTTTTTATCTTTGGTGTCTATAAACTCTAATGATTGACTAACTTCTGCCACTTTTTTCATTTCTTCTTCTGTTAATTTATCATTTCCTAGTTTTAAATTTGACTCAATAGTTCCTGAGAATAATACTCCTTTTTGTGGAACAAATCCAATTTTATTTCTCAAATCTTTCATGGAGACTTCTCTTATATCTCTATTATCAACTAAAATCTTGCCACCAGTAACATCAAAAAATCTGACTATCAAATTTATTAATGTTGATTTGCCACTTCCAGTTGAACCAATAAATGCAACAGTTTCTCCTTTGTTTGCAGTAAAGCTTATATTGCTTAATACATCTTCCTCAGCATCAGGATAACGGAAATAAACATCCTTGAACTCAACTTTACCAATAACATTTTTATCAAATTTCTTAGGTTTGTCTAGCTCTTTTATACTTTCTTCCTTATCTAAGACTTCAGCAATTCTTCTAACTGATACAAGAGCTCTAGGTAGCATTATAGACATCATAGAAATCATCAAAAATGCCATTATAATTTGCATTGAATATTGAATAAATGCCATTAAATCTCCCACTTGCATTGTTGCATTATCTATCTTATCTGCACCTACCCAAATAATCAAAACACAAACTCCATTCATAATAAACGTCATTGTAGGCATCATTATAGACATAACTTTATTTACAAATAGATTAACCTTAGTTAAATCAATATTTGCTTTATCAAAACGTTTTTCTTCATGACGTTCTGTTCCAAAAGCACGAATTACAGGAAGTCCTGTCAAAATTTCCCTTGATACTAAATTAACTTTATCTAATAAGTCTTGAACTTTTTTGAAATTTGGAACTGCAATAAAGAAAAGAACTAGTATTACTGCCAAAATTGCTACAAGAGCAATTCCAATAACCCATGCCATACTGCTTTCTTTTACTTTTAAGAATGCTCCTATACCAATAATTGGTGCATAAACAACGACTCTTAAAGTCATTGTAATAAGCATTTGGATTTGTTGAATATCATTAGTAGTTCTTGTAATCAGTGAACTTGCACTTAAAGATTCAAATTCTTCATTAGAAAAACCCATAACCTTTTTTACTACTTTGCTTCTAAGCTCTTTTGAAAACATTGCTGATAATCTACTGATAAGAAAAGAATTACAAATAGTAATTAAAGCAGTTAAAATAGTTATTCCTAACATTTTAAGACCTGTTTTAATAATATATTTCATTTGAAGAGATTCAATGTCAACACTAATTTCTTCATATTCGGTTTTAATACTATTAATGGCATATTGCTCTACAATTGTATCTCCCAATTCATTAAGTTTTTCTTCGATCACTTCTTTAGTAGATAAATTTTCTGTATTAGTTATATTAGAAGAAGTTGTTTTAGCTTGCGTAATAAAACTATTAAGGGCAATTGTATATTTCATCTCATCTTCAATCTCTGAAATTTTATCATCGCTAACGTCTTCTAATATATACAAAGTTTCTGTCTTTAATAACGGATAAAGCTCTGTATACTCTTTATATTCTTCATCGGTTAAAGTATTTTTAGATATCTTAGTATAATTATCTAAAACTTCCGAATCCTCATTTAAAATCATTTTTAAGCTATTAAAAGTCGTTTCCCTCATAACTATAGGTACTGCATTTTCTATACCATTTTGTTGAATTCCCACATTTACTATATTAGAAGTATATGATGGAAGTGCCAAATCACAATTAGCTAGCAACACCAAAAAAACAATTATAAAACCTATCTTAGGTAAATGTTTTTTTAATATTGACAAAATCTGTTTCATTATTTTCCTCCTTTATAAAATGCTTTTTTTAATAAAAGCAATTGATCATTATAAAATTTCTTTACTATTTCTGAATCATCGGGATTATGAATTAGTCTAGTCAAATTATTTATAGAAAGCATTATTATTATATGTAACAGATGTAATATTTCTTCTTTTTTTGTTAAAACTAGTTTTTCTTTATCTATATATTCATATATATAATCTTCTGGTATGGAATCGGGCTCCTTTTTTAATAATTGATTCTCTATAAAATAATTCATGTTTTTGAATATATTTTTTTCAAACTCATAGTTTTTATCTTTAAGTATAATGCTTATGATTGAAAAGAATTCTTGAAAACTAGAAAATACTTCTCCATTATTTTTTTCTATAGTATTCTTTATAATTTTCTCAAATTTGCTTTTATATTCATCTAAAAGATAAAAATATAACTCTTCTTTATCATTAAAATACATATAAAAACTGCCTCTAGATATATTAGATTCCTTTATAATCTGATTAAGAGAGGCTTCTTGATACAACTTTTTTGAAAACTCTTCTTTTGCTGCTAGAATAATCTTTTTTTTCTTTTCTTCACTTAGATTATAAAATGTTTTACTTGGCATATTTTCACCTTCTAATTATGAACTATTTAATTATAATATGACAACTTGTCACATGTCAACAAAAAAAATAACATCAAAATTAATTTGATGTTACTTTTTATTAAAATAATTTATCAGATTTATAAATTCTCTTTTGATAGAAAATAATTTATCTTCGGAATCTGCTTCAAATCTAGCTGTTATATTCGGTCCTGTATTACTTACTCTTATCAACGCCCAACTATTTGGTCTAATTATTTTTACTCCATCTGTATCATCTATTTTAAATCTCATCTTAACGCAATATTTCTTTATTTCATCTATAACTTTGTTCTTCATATCATTAGGTGATGCTATTTTTATTTCTTCTGTTGAATAGTATTTATCTATAGAACCAACAAATTCACTAAGTTTTTTATCTGTTTTGGATAATATCTCTATTAGACGTAGTGCTGCATACATACCACTTCCTATAACAGGTATTCTGTCATTAAAGTATATATGCCCAGAATATTCCCCACCAAATAAAATATTATCATCTATAACCTTACTCATAGTATAAGATGCTCCCGTTCTATAACATATTGGTGTGCCTCCCCACTTGACAATCTCATTTTTTAATGCATTAGAACATTTAACATCATATAAAATTCTTTTGTCTTCATTATTTGTGATTATAAATTGAGAAATTATTGCCATATAAATATCAGTCTTTAATATATTACCTAAGTTATCTACAACTCCTAATCTATCGCCGTCTCCATCAAATCCTATACCTATATCAGCATTAAGTTCCAATACTTTATCTCTGAGTTGAAACTGATTTTCTTCTACACATGGATCTGGATGATGATTTGGAAAAGTAGAATCACTCTCCTCATTTATGATGGTTAAATCCAAATCGAATTGTTCAAACATTCTTCTGGCTATGCAACTAGTAGTACCATTAGCTAAATCAATAACAACTTTTATCTTCCTATTTCCAATATTAATTCCACGTTTAAACAATTTCAAATAATCATTTTTGATATCATATCTTTTGAAGTTTCCTATTCCTTCTCTAAATTCCTTTTTTATAGTAAAATTATAAAATTCTTCTATTTCTTTTCCCCTAACATTACCAGATTCATCAAAAGAAAATTTAAAACCATTATCATCTTTAGGATTATGACTAGCTGTAACCATTATATAACTTGGAATATTTAAGACCTCTTTAGCATATAAGCACATTGGAGTAGTTACTAAACCTAGACTCATCACATCAACTCCTGTTGATAAAATCCCTAAAGATAAAGCTAGTGAAAGCTCTAATGAAGAATATCTATTATCATATCCTACTATACACTTAGTTTTATTTTTAGATAAAAGCTTGCTTCCATATGCCTTTCCAATAGTATAAGCAACATCTTTATTTATTTCATTAGGATATTTTCCTCTAATATCATACGCTTTAAATATTTCTTTATTAGGATTAACTATATTCATTATCTTTCCTCCTATTTAATAGAACACGTAAAACCCTTTGATTCATAATACAATTTCTGATCATCTAAATTTCCAGAGTATTTTTGTAATCTATATTCATTAGAAAAATCATTCGAAGTATAATCAAATTTAATATAGTAGGTATTTTCGCTTTGTTCAAAAACCGAACCAGATATATATTTTAAATTATCAAGTTCAGTCAAAAATGTACTATTCTTTTTTACAACCCCTATGTCTTGTAGTGTATCAGTAGAATAAGAAAATTTTATTGTAGAAATATTATCATTGTCATAGAGAGTTGTAATGTTTAAAATTACATTATTTTCCATAACTGATTCTTGTAAATCACAAGATAAAGTTTTTAAACTACTTATTGGATTATTATCCTCTTTTGGTATAATCAACCTAAATATTGGTGGAATAAAAATCATTATCACAAAAAATATAATTAATAAATAAAATATCCCTAAATTAGTACTAGAATTACTATCTTTTTCCATACTTGATTCCCCTTTACTATCTTAATATATATTATCACATTCTCAATCAAAAAAAAACATTTAAAATTAAAAACACAAGATATTTTTTATCTTGTGTCTAAAATTTAATTATTTATTTGCTTCTTTTAGAAGATCTATTACTTTACGCATTTGTAAATCATATTTGATCATTTCTATGCCACCAAATGCTGTTAAGAACTCGTCCTTCTTCATTTGATATTTTTCAGCTAAAGTATCTGCTTCCTTATTTGCTTCTTCATCAGTTACTTCTATATTCTCTAGAGTAGCTAATTCTTCAAGCATCAAACGATATAACACATGATTATATGCTTCTTTTTCTAATTGAGCTTTTAAATCTTTTTCAGTAGTTCTAGTGAATTGATAGTATAAATCAAGTGATATTCCTTGCATTTTTAATTGTTCTTCATAACGATGCATTAGTCTATCAACTTCTTCATCTACCATTTCTTCAGGAATATCTACTTCTACATTTTTTCCAACTTCTTCTAATAGAGTATCTATATATTTATTTTCAGCATCCATCTCTTTATTAGCTTCAATATTAGCTTTTATTTCTTTTTCTAATGTTTCTTTTGAATTAACACCTTCCATAGCTAAGTCTTCAAATAATTCATCATCTAATTCACGTTTTACTTTTTCTTTTACTTCATTTACTTTTACTTTAAATACAACTGGCTGTCCTTTTAAATCTGGTTGTGGATATTCTTCTGGGAAAGTAACATTTATTTCCTTTTCTTCTCCAGCAGACATACCTATTAATTGCTCTTCAAATCCAGGAATAAAAGTACCACTTCCTATTTCTAGTTCATAATTTTCACCTTTACCACCATCAAAAGCAACACCATCTTTAAATCCTTCAAAGTCGATTATCGCAACATCGCCGTTTTCTACTTTTCCTTCTTTAGTAACAAGATCAGTATAGCGTTCCAAAATATGAGAAATTTCATGTTCTATTTCTTCTTTTGTAACTTCTACCTTGTCTTTAGTAATTTTTAGTCCTTTATATTTTTTAATATTAACTTCTGGCTTAGTTATAATAGTGAAGTTAAATTCAATACCAGATTCATCTATATTAGTTATATCAACCTTAGGTTGTACAACTGGAATAAGCTTAGATTCATCTAATGCTTTTGTATAAGCTTCTTCTATTACATAATCACTTGCATCAATGTACAAACTCTCAATACCATATTTTTTTACAAAAATATCTTTAGGAGCTTTTCCTTTTCTAAACCCAGGAATAGTTACATCTTTATTTTTCTTTTGAAAAGCTTTATCTAAAGCTTTTTGCCAGCTTTCTCCCTCTATTTTTATTTTGATTTCATTTTTGTTTTCTTTCTTTGCCATAATAACCTCCAATATCTCTATTATTATATATTATTAATTTGTTTTATACAAGAGAAAATTAAAAAGAAAAAAAGCCATAAGGCTTTAATTACCACGATATAGTCCAAGGCTGACTTTTACTACCATCTTGAATAGTTCCATCTTCATCTTGATCTATAAGTTTTGTATTAATCTTAACATTAGATTTTAATTCTACTACAGGTCTTAAGAAATGAGCTCTTTGGTTTGCTTTAGTAGAACTTGTCGTAATACCATAATTATCACTTGAATAAGGATATCCATCATATGTTACTGCTTCTGTTGCGGTAGGATTAAAATAAAACATAGTAAACCAAGCTTGTGAACCATTAAAATGAATAGCTCTTGTAGCGATCCAATATGATCCAGCACCATTAGTGGATGTTCTATCATCACCATATACTAAATCCATTACAGTAGTACCGTTTGCTTCTTCTGTGACTGCATATTTATATGAATTATCATGTACCGTAAGTGATGTTGTTGCTTGAGATGCACCAGTATAAAAATATCTTGATACACCAGAATAATCACCAGAAGTTGCGTTATCGGATTCTGTATTTATTCCAGCAACACTAGGCATAAATCCACTTGTATTAAGAGTATCACTATCTATGGCAGAACCATAATCATCTCTATATCTATTTGGAAAATATGCATTATTTAGATTTGTGATTTTATACTTTGTAGGCGTTGCTGGTGTATAACCAACCAATTCATTTATATCTTCAATATTTACACTTCTTGCTTTACCAAATTCTGTAGTATAAAGATAATCACATTGTCTATTTAGTATTTCAACTCCATTGTTATAGAGTTGTTCTCCTTTTAATAATAGTCTTCCATATGAGTTTTCTCCAGTTGACTCTCTTGCAGATGGATTTGATGCAGATGAACTTATCAATGTAATATTACTACCATCAATCTTTAAAACTCTCCAATCTCCAGAATCAATATCTCTAGCAATTCCAGATGCGTATCCAAATCCGTTCTCTTCTCCCAAAGCATAATAAGCAATCGAACTATCTATTCCTTGATATTCATCCGATTTAGTAGATTTATATCTTACATAATCGCCTACTTTCAATTCAGCAGTTCTAACTATACTTTTACCATCGTTTTGATTATATATAAGTTCTAAATTATACGTTATTTTATCTCCCTCTGGTATATTAGTTGCAGTATCGCTAAATTCTATTTTAATAGTAAAATCCATACTTGTACCTGCTTCTAGAAATTGTCCTTCTTCTGCAGTATTAGATATTTTTATTGAATCAGTATTATTTTCTTCTTCTAAAATCACCTTATCTAACATAGCGTCTATATTTCCTGCATTTGTTACTGTTATCTTATATTCCAAAGAATCCCCAGGAGCATAAAGCTCAGCTTCAAATTGAGCACTCAAATCAGTATATGAATGGCTTTTATCAATTGCCAATCCAATATTTTTAACTAGTTCTATATTGCTGATATGTACATCCCAATTACCTTTTACATTACCTATAGCATTTATAGTTAATCTCTGTGAAAGAACAGCATATCCTAACCCCATAAAAACAAGCATTAAACATAAAAGTCCTATTATAACATTTCTGGTTTTTCTATTTTTCATAAGCACCTCTCATACCTTTTCATTAAAATTAAAAATTTGTTGTTTAAACTTCTATTATATTAGCATTTGGTAATAGATTTAAAATATAATCTTTAGAAGCAGAGTTTATAGTTATAGTTACGTTTGAAGGAACTGATGTAAAAATTTCACCATTTGCCGTAACTGCACCAAACGAAGCCTGACTTAAATTAAGATTCGATAAACTACTACATTTGTAAAACATTCTTGTCATATCAGTAACTTTTGATGTATCAAAACTGCTTAAATTTAAATTTTCCAATAAATTCGACTCAGAAAACATATTAGACATATTAACAACTTCGGAAGTGTCAAAATTAGTTAATTCTAAAGAAGTAATCTTTGCAAGTCCATAGAACATTCGACTCATATTTGTAACACTCGAAGTATTAAAACTTGAAACATTCAAATACTCTAAAGATGAACAAGTTTGAAACATACCGGACATATTTTGGACTTTTGAAGTAACAAAGTTCTTCAAATCTAGTCGTTTTAATGAACTAGAGCCAATAAACATAAGAGACATATCCGTAACATTTGATGTATCAAAACTACTTAAATCAATTTCTACTAAACTTCTATTTGAATAAAACATCCTGTTCATGTCTGTAACTTTTGATGTATTAAAATTACTTAAATCTAATTTAGTAACACTACTTAATCCATAAAACATAGAATTCATCAATTCAACGTTAGAGGTATTAAAATTCGAAAGATCTAGTGAAGTTAAATTACTTAAATTATAAAACATAGAATTCATATATTTAACATTAGATGTATCGAAACTTGAAATATTAAGAGAAGTTAAATTATTTAGATTGTAAAACATACGACTCATGTCTGTGACATTAGATGTATTGAAATTACTTAAATTTAACTCTGTTATTTTAGTAAGTCCATAAAACATACGAGACATAATAGTTGCATTAGTTGTATCAAGCCATTTTAAATCTAGTTCTGTTAAATTAGAAAGAGATGAGAAAAAATAACTCATATCACTATTTCCAATTACCCCTCCATCTTGGCCTATTGTTAATTCATATAAATTGTCACCATCTTCGTCATAATACCAGGCCATTATTCCTTTTTTAGAATCAGTCGATACGTCAAAACTACCCAAGGCTGTGCTAGGAACAACTTTCGTGTTAGTAAACTTTATGCTCTCTATTTCCGATCTTGTAAGTGGTCCCTCTAAGAAATATGAAGAAGTGCTTACAGGTTCTTCGTGAGCTTTCATAATAGGTTGATAAACCACTAATTGTTCATTTTCTACATTCTGATCTCCTTGAACACACTCTATATTAACTGTTAATGTTGATGTCTTGATACTTGGAAGCGATGTAACCTCACTATCAAAAGTTATTGTTATAATTATAGCTTTTGTATCTCCACTTAACAATTTATCTCCTTTTTCTATACCAGACACATTAAATTTGATAGTTGGAGAGCCAGTAATTTCAGCAGTAACATTATTTATTACTGCATCTATATTACCAGCATTTATCACAGTTACCTCATATTCTAATGAATCTCCTGGCGCATACACTTCAGTTTGAAACTCTGCAAGCAAATTATTAAAAGTGTGACTTTTATCTTCAGCCATACCAGTTTTACTAAGGAGCTTTATATCACTAATATGTACATCCCATTTACCTTTTACATTTCCTATTCCTTTTATTGTCAAATTTTGAGAGATTAGTGCATATCCTATTCCCATAAACACTAACATCACACATAAAAGTCCAATTATTATATTTTTATTCTTTTTCTTTCGCATATCGGGCCTCTTATCATACTTATTGAATTTTATTTTATTTTTAAACTATTACGGTATTTAGTTAATACTGTAGTAATTATAAAGCCAAGTAGTGCATATATGATGTTTAATTTTATAATTAAAGAAAGAATCGACAATACAATTGTCGTTAAAGAAGATATAATTATAATTATTCTAAGTATCTTCCTTTTTTTATAATTATTTAATTTTTTTTCATTCGTTAATTCATTCATATTATCCTCTTATAGTTAGAAAAGTTACTGCCACGATTACTAATATAATAAGCATTATTATTAAAACTATACTTTTCGTATTTGCATATGCAGCGTTTGACTCCGTATTAGTATTTGGTCTTGGTCCTAAAGTTAAAACTTTAGATTTATTTAACTCTTCTGTTCTTACAACATTATTTAGGTTTTCTATTTCTTCTACAGGCACACTTGATTCTTCTAATTTAGTACCATCTAAATTTTCCCCAAAAGTTTCTATTTCTACTGTTCCGTCATATAAAACTTTTCTTGGAATATATCCCATTTCTTCTGTTAATCTCATCGCATTATTATTAGGTGAAGTTACATAAAAATTATCAGTACCATTAAAATTTGCGTATCCTATTCTAAAGTCTTCTTTAGGAATATCTGGCGCATCATTTACAAACTGAGACTTCATGTTTTTTAAATTTGATGGCATAACTTCTTCATAATTTCTATCTTTATCTGTATCATCTACTACATCTTCTACTTTCTTAAATAATTTATCTATTTTATCAATATCTAGATTTTCATTATCTAAAAGATTAACAGTAAATATTTCTTCCTTAGTAGATATTAGCTTAGTCAAATCAAATCCTATACCAGGAATTTCTACTACATCATTATATAGCTGTATCATCAAATTATCTATATATGGTTTTGATAAGTTATTTATTTCAAAAGAAATATGGGGATAATCTGTTGACTTCGATATTTCTCTTACAGTCAATCCATAATCTGAGAACTTTTTAGTTAAATACTCTTCATAAGTAATAGAAACAGTTAAAGATTCATTTAAGTTTTCATCAGAAATATTGCGTTCATTAAAACTTTCGCTAGGTTCCTGTTTTTCATCATCTTCAATTTCAAGTGTTTCGATATTATTTGAAGATTGTTTAAGCTCTTCATTATATTGTTGGTAAAGCCTATTCATCGCATCCCTAGAATCAATTGCTAGAGCTTCACACTCAGAAAGATATTTCACTATCTCTAAATCATCGATATTATGCTTATCAGCTTTCATGATACCATTTATAATTTTATTTAATAAAACATAGTCATTTTTAGATAAGAGTTCTTTTACTAATTCTAAGTTATATTCATCATTCATAACAATTCTCCTTATTAGAGAAAAAGATAATTTATATTATCCTTTTAGATTAATATGGCATTTCAAATTCGGATACTAGCCAAACACCATTTTCTTTTACTATTGAGAATTTATGTTCTTTATAAGAGTAATCGCAAGAATCAGAACATCCCAAATCACCATATTTACTCTTGACTGAATAAATTATTTCATCACTTTTCTTTGTCTTAACAAGATAAGAAGACATCTCTATATATCTTTCATCTTTATCAATACTTATTGGTCTAATATATAAAGCTCCATCTTTATCTATATAATCCTTGCCTATTAGATTTTCTATGTAACTTTTAGTAGCAACACTTTCAAGTTCGTCTTCAATATCAGCAATAGAATTGTATTTGTCGCTGCAAATCTTCATATAAATTTCCCCATCTATTTCCACTTGAGAATTAGGGCAAATTTCTAACCAAGTATTACCATGTGCGATAGTTTGAGAAAGTTTGTCTAAAGCATTATAATAAATATTTTCAAATATTTCCTCTGCGCTCATATTCTTGTCGTTATCTGTAATCTCGGCATTAAAGCCTCCTCCTGAAATAGAGGTGTTATTATTACTGATTCCAAAATTTATAGTTGAAATCCAAATGTGAGCTCCAAAGAATGCAATGATTAAAAATATTACAGCAACAAATATAATAGTTAACCCCGCCTTTTGCCTTTCGTTTAATTCGCGCTTTGCCTCTTTTTTGTTTTTTACTGGCTTTTTAACTTCTCTATCTTTCATATCATCAAACTCCTTATCTATAATAAGATAATAACATATTTTTTTGATTTTGAATACTAATTTATAGAAATTTATCAATATAAAAAGATAGTTTTACTATCTTTCATATGTTACAGTTATACCATTAACAGTTCCACCATTTGGCCAACCATCTATATCT
>JAEDKN010000047.1 GCA_016295795.1 Bacilli bacterium | reverse complement strand
GAAGACTATGATATTTTACATATTAATACATATTTTCCAAAATCATATTTTTTAGCAAAAAAAGCAAAGAAACATGGAAAAAAAATTGTATATCATGCTCATTCCACTGAAGAAGATTATAAGAATGGTTTTATTTTAGCTAAACAAACGTCTAAACTATTTAAATGGTGGTTAATAAAATGTTATTCTTTAGGAGATGTTATAGTAACGCCAACTCCTTATTCTAAGCGATTGCTTGAAGGATATAAGGGATTAGAAAATAAAAAAATTTATGATATATCAAATGGTATAGAAATAGATTTTTTTAAGAGGGATGAGGCATTAGGAAAAGAATTTAGAAAAAATTATAACATAAAAGATGACGAGAAAGTAATAATAGGAATTGGTCTTTATATTGAAAGAAAAGGTATAGTTGATTTTGTTGAATTAGCTAAAAGATTACCTCAGTATAAATTTATTTGGTTTGGTTATAGTTCTCTTGCTGCTTCTACTAAAAAGGTAAGAGATGCAGTTAATACTAAATTAGATAATTTAACTTTTGCTGGATATGTTGAACCTCAAGTTATAAAGTCAGCAATGAGTGGATGTGACCTATATTTGTTTCCTACTTTAGAAGAAACTGAAGGTATTCCAATAATAGAGGCATGTGCATGTAAGACTCCTGCATTGATTAGAGATATTGGGGTATTTGAAGATTGGTTAGTTGATGGAAAAAATGTATACAAAGCCAAAAACATTGATGAATTTGAAGAAAAAACAAAGAAAATACTTTCAAATGAACTTCCAAATCTAACTGAAGAAGCTTATAAAGTAGCACTCACAAGGGATTTAAAAAATGTTTCTATTCAACTAAAAAAAGTTTATAAAGAAGTAGAAAAAAAGAATTAGAGTTAATCAAGATTAATTTTCTAATTCTTTTTCGTTATATATATACATGCAAAATCCAATTAGAACCATATAAGCAAGTAGACTACTACCACCATAACTAATAAATGGAAGGGTAATACCAGTTATAGGAAGCAGTCCTATAGTCATAGATATGTTTTGTACCTGTTGGTATATAAGTATTGCGATTATTCCCGCGATAATATATTTATGAGTTTTATTTTTGGTATCCATTCCTATTTTTATTAAATGTAAATCAAAAAACAATATAAACAAAATTAGTAAAACGGAACCTACTAATCCAAAATTTGATGCAAAGACTGTAAAAATAAAGTCCGTTCCAGCTTCTGGAAAATATAATGGGGTGTTATTAAAACCATGTCCTAAAAATCCACTAGAACCAATTGCTGCTAAAGAATTTTCTAGTTGCATTCCACTTCCATTTTGCCAATTTATTACTCTATCTATCCTATAGAAGAAATCACTTCCAAATACTTTTATAAAAGTTTCTTGTTTAAAAAAATATATTCCGAAAAATATCGATAAAATTATGACTGCGAATAATCCAACTCCTAAGAACCATCTAAACCTTATTCCACTTATAAATAAAATAAAAATAGTTATTATAAAATATATTATAACTGCACCGGTATCTGGTTCTAAAAAAGTAAGAATTGTAGGAATTAAAAATATTATTCCAATTAATAAAATTAGTTTTAATTCATTTTTAGCATTCATTTCTGTATGTTTCCTTTTGAATTTTTCTACAGTGTAAACTTCCATAAGTATTAAACTTATTTTCATAAATTCACTGGGTTGAAAACTTCCAAAACCATTTATAACGTACCAACATTTACTTCCATTGATTTCTGGTGCAAAAAATAACAGTCCTAAAAGCAGAATATTATTTAATAAATAAATATATGGTGCGATTTTTATAAAAAATGAGAGTTTAAATTTAAAAACCAAAAAAATTAAGAAGAATCCTACTAAATACCAAAGAGCTTGCTTTAGTACAAGATTTCCTAAAGTTTTAGATAAATACATAGATGCAGAGTAGATGCTAATCAAACTAACTATGGTAAAAATCAACATACAAAAAAGAAGTGTTTTATCAATTTTAATTTTTTTTTGTAACATTTTATTCACCTGTTATTATTATGATAAAATCAGTAATTTTTATTTATGAAAAACATAAAATAATATTGAGAGAGTGATAATATGGATAAAAAATTACCAAGTATTTTCAAAAATACAAATTATGGACCTATTAACAATAATAAAAAAATCTTTTATTCTACATTGGATACTCAAAAAGAAAATTCAATTAAAGAGAATTGGGATATAGATGGTGAATACATATTTAATACACCAGTTAACATAGAGACTAATGATGGAACAATTCAAACAAAAATAGTCAGTAAAGTAAAAGACCATATACTAACTTCAAACAATAAAAAAATTAAACTAAAAGATATAAAATCTATAAAAGTAGTTTATTAATTTGTATTATAAAAATATAGCTTAATTAAAAATCAAGCTATATTTTTTTTGTTTTTTATTTATACTCCTGTGACATTTGTATCTCCCAAGCATTTTAAAGCGCCAATACAACTAAGTCTAATAGTAAAGAAATCTTCAGTTGCAACATAAGGGAACATTGAGGTTGTATCTGGATTGTTTGCTAATACCCTAAATGTAGCACATTCATCGTCTAAATTTTCGATTCTAAAAACAGTACTAGTACTAGATGTACCATTTAGAGTAAAAGGTATTCTCCAAAGAACGTTATTACAACAACTATATAAATTTAATGGCCTAGTATTAAAGCAGACTATGTTGTTTGAAGGCCCTAGAAATGGTCGTGAACAAGTATTATCATCACATGATTCATTTCTTGCTTGTTGTAAAGATAAAATGGTTTCAAGTATCTCTGCTAAGCATTCACTATTTTCTTTGTTACTTCCATTACACATAATTTATCCTCCTTTCCTATAAGTCGACGATTGTATCGCCTAAGCATTTTAGAGCACATACACAATCTAAATTAATTATTGCTGTTTGGTTGGTTGTAACATAAGGCCTATTTGTATTTTCTGTATCCGGATTAGGAATTAAAATACTAACTATAACGCAACATCCTTCAACTTTTTCAACACGAAATATGCTACTAGTTCCTGATAGTGTTTCTCCATTTATTACAGTACTATAGTCTATACTAATTAAATTGTTATCACATCCATAGAAAGTAACCGGTCTAGTATTAAAGCACTCAAAGTTGCAAGACGTTCCTAAAAAAGGTTTAAGACAAGTATTATCTATTGTTTGATCACATTCACAACTTCTTTGTAATTTTTCAATAAGTTTCAATATTTTCCCAAAGCAACATTTATTATTTGATTCTGTCATATCATCACTCCTTTTCTTTTTCTATTATAAGATATTCACGAGTTATCACTTGGTGCGTATTAATACCTATACTTTATAATATTCAACTAAATTAGTTTTAATGAAAATAATAAAATTATATATAGTTTTTTTTCGACAATTTTCTAGGCTATATAGTCTTATTATATTATTGGTGATTAAAATGAAATTTAAATTTGTATTTCCACTTATATTGGCTATATTGATAGGTTTTTTCTCCGCTAAAGCTGTGTATGGTTTATATAACTATAAAGAAGAACTAATTAATAATAGTTACTTTCTACAACAGGGCGTATATAAAAATCTAGAAAATGTGAAAAGTTCTACAAAAGATATAGAAAATTATATTATTGAAGAAAAAGAAGATAAATATTATGTATATGTTGGAATTACTACAAAGATGGAAAACGCCAAGAGAATAAAGAAGATATATAAAGATAAGGGGATAAATCTCTATATAAAAGAAGCAATGATAGATAATGAAGAATTTTATAGTAATCTAGAGCAATATGATGTGTTACTATCAGGAGTTTCGAAAAGTGATGATGTATTATCTATATCAAAAGTAATTTTGTCTAGTTATGAAGAAATGGTATTAACTAATTAGGAAATAAAAATTTTGTTAGTAATAATATCTTTGGTGATAAGATGACGATGATTAAAGATATTCCTGCTAAAGAGAGGCCTAGAGAAAGATTAATTACTTATGGAGCTGATTCTCTATCTAATGAAGAATTATTATCTATTTTGCTTAAAAATGGTACTAAAGAGCGATCTGTAAAAGTCTTGGCAAATGAAATACTAAATAAGATTAATAATATTGAAAAATTAAAAGACTGTAGAATAAATCTACTTACTAGTATTAAGGGCATTGGCATAGCTAAGGCATGTGAGATTTTGGCTTCCATAGAACTTGGCAAAAGAATTTATCTAATAAATGAACCTGATAAAATTAAAATTTCTAACGCAAGAGATGTTTTTAATATTATGAATTATAAATTAATGTCCGAGAATCAAGAATGTTTCTATTGTCTATATTTAAATAATAAAAATGAAGTTTTAGAAAGGAGATTGTTATTTATGGGAACTGTTAATAAAAGTTTAGTACATCCAAGAGAGGTTTTTAAATATGCATATCTTTCTTCTGCTTCTGGTATTATTTGTATACATAATCATCCTAGTGGTGATGTTAATCCTTCAAGGGAAGATATTGATCTTACAAAAAAATTAATTGAAATAGGTAAGATTCAAGCAATACCTATTATTGACCATATTATAATAGGAAATAATCTTTATTATAGTATGGTAGAGAATTTAGATCTATTTATGAGGTGAATTATATGAAGAAAAAGAAAAACGGATATAAAATATTATTTATACTTACTATTATAATAGTCTTTTTTTTGGTTTTATATTTTAGCTTGAATAGGGAAATTACTATTAGTTTTAAAACATTGAGAGACATTGTATATAAACCATTCTATACAATAAGTAATAATAATACAGATATTGTTGGAAAATCAATTAACGAAGAGTTGGTTAGCGAAAATAAGGAATTAAAAAAATTAACTAAAATAGATAATAGCCTCAGTGAGTTTAAAAAAATAAATGCTACTATAATAGAGAGAAATCATTCGTATTGGCTGGATTCTATGGTTATAAACAAAGGAAAAAAAGATGGAATAGATATAGGAATGGCAGTAGTAGTTAGTGAAGGATTAATTGGGAAAATAACCAGTATAACTAATAATACTTCTGTTGTTAAATTAATAACGAGTACGGATAATAATAACAAAATATCAGTGAAAATAAAATACGGAGAAACATACATTTATAAGATTTTAGAAATAGAAAATAATATGCTTGTAATAAAAGGTATAGATAATGATATAGATTTAGAAAAAGAAACAGATAAATCTGTAGTGACAAGTGGACTTAGTGATGTATATCCAAGTGGGATTGTTATAGGTAATATAACGAATATAGTAAGCGATAAATATGGTATAAG
>JAEDKN010000046.1 GCA_016295795.1 Bacilli bacterium | reverse complement strand
AAAATCCTAAATACAAAGGATATTATCGTGCAAAAACTTATGAAATACTTGATTACAGAACAAAAAAAAGGAAGAAAAATAGTTTAGAAGAACAAGTATTATATAAATGTGAAGATGGAAGTATTCCGGCAATTATATCTGAGGAACTTTGGGACCAGGCAAATAAAATGTTAAAATCACGTACTAAAGGATATAAAAGTAATGATTATTGGTCTGGTGGTTTAAAATATGCCTTTAGTTCAAAAATATATTGTAAGGAACATAATACTAATTTTCAAAGATCACATGGTAGTAGAAATAAGAATAGACCTACATGGAGTTGTAGTATGTATTTACAACATAGATTAGCTGCATGTGAATCTCCAATTATTGCGGAAATAGATTTATATAATATCATATCATCTATAATGAATAATATCATTCCACAAAAGAAAAACATTGTTGATAATATGCTAAAACTATATGAAAATATAGATAGAACTAATGATTATGATAAAGAATTAGAATTGCTTAATACTAACATAAAAATTATTGAAGAAAAGAAATCAATGACTCTTGATTTAGTTTTTAATGGAGACATAAGTAAAGAGTCTCTTAAGATGCAATTTGAAAAATATGATCAAGAAATTAAGAATTTGAATGTAAAGAAAACTGTGATAATTAAAAAAATTGAACGTTTAAATAATAGTCATAATAATCTTGATAAAATGGCAAAATTAATTGAAGAAGAAATTAATGGTGGTTCATTAAAAGAATTTATCAGAAAGTTTGTTGATGAGATAATAATATCTAAAATAGATGGAGATAGATATAACACTAAACTTGATATATATTTGGATTTATTAGGAGAAGAAAAATCAAAAATTAAGGGTGCAAGACACATTAATGGGACGACTACTGATGATATTCTTTATTTAGAAAATCAAACTTGCGATACTATCGAGATTAAGAGAGCGATAGATAATCCAAATAGATTTACATACAATGTTTATTTAAAAAATATCTAATTATATTTTTTTCTTTTTTGTTTATTAAAATTATTGTATAATATATTTATAAGGAGGAAAGATGTGTTAAAAAGATGTAATAAGTGTGGAGCACTTTTAAAAGTATTGAAAGATTGTAATTGTGATAATTGTGGAATTACATGTTGTGGTGAACAACTTGAAAATATAAAACCTAATAGTGTAGATGCTTCATTTGAAAAGCATGTACCAGAATATCAAATAGATGGTGAAAATATTAATGTAAGAGTTAATCACGTTATGGATGAAGATCACTATATAGAATGGGTTAGTTACGTATATGATAAAAATGAGCAAATAGTTTATTTTGCTCCAGGTGATGAGCCAATTGCAACATTTAAATATGTAAAAGGAGCAACAATATACTCTTATTGTAATAAACATTCTTTATGGGCAAAAGAAGTTGAATAAATTTAAAAAATATAGAATATTATAATTAATATTTATTATGGGAGGAATAATATGTTAGATGGAAAAGTTGCTGTAGTAACAGGTGGTACTCGTGGTATTGGATTTGCTACGGTAAAAAAATTTTTAGAAAATGGAGCTAAAGTATTTCTACTAGGTTCCAAAAAAGAAAGTGTTGATAGCGCAATTAATACACTTAAGAATATAAACGATGATTATGAAGTAGATGGAGATTGTCCAAATTTATGTGATTTGGCTTCAGTTGAAAAAACATTTAGTCATATTATAGAAAAGTATGGCAAAATTGATATCCTAGTTAATAATGCTGGAATGAGTGCAATGGATAAAATCTATGACTACAAAGAAGAAGACTTTAAGAAAATAATAGATTTAAATGTAAACGCCGTATTCAATTGTTCACGTGCCGTTGTAGATTATATGAAGAAAAATGGTGGAGGAGTAATATTGAATACTTCTTCAATGGTTAGTATTTATGGACAACCATCTGGCTGTGGATATCCAGCTAGTAAATTTGCGGTAAATGGTCTTACAAAATCATTAGCTAGAGAATTAGGTAAAGATAATATAAGAGTTAATGCTGTAGCACCTGGAGTAACATTAACTGATATGATGAAAGATGTTCCTGAAAGTGTGATTGAACCAATTATTAAAGGAATCCCTTTAGGTAGAATTGGTACTCCAGAAGATATTGCTAATGCATTTCTATTTTTAGCAAGTGATATGGCAAGTTATATAACAGGAGTTATTTTATCTGTTGATGGGGCAGCAAGGAGTTAATTATGGATAAGAAAGTCTTAAGAAACCTATCTTATGGTGTTTATGTTGTAACAAGTAGAGATAAAGATAAAAATGTTGGTTGTATTGCAAATAGTATTATGCAAGTTACTTCAAATCCTTCTGTGATTGCAGTTAGTATTAACCATGATAATTATACTAATAAAGTAATTAAAGAAAATAATAAGTTTGGAGTTTCAATATTAAAAGAAACAACTGATCCAAAGATTATAGGAACATTTGGATATAAATCGAGTAGGGATACTGATAAGTTTGATGGAATCAATTTTAAAGAAATTTCAGAAATACCTGTTTTAGAAAATACTTGTGGATACATGGTTTGCAAAGTAATTGATACTATGGAAACTTCAACCCATACGATTTTCTTAGGTGAAGTTATAGAAGCTGATGATTATAGTACTGAAAATGCTATGACATATAAGTATTATCATGAAAATTTAAAAGGAAGTTCACCTAAAAATGCACCTACATATGAAGAAACAATTACAAGTCAGGTTGATAAAGAAAGTAAAAAAAGAAAATGGAGATGCTCTATTTGTGGATATATCCACGAAGCTGATGAATTACCTGATGATTTTAAGTGTCCTATATGTGGTGTTGGTAAAGAATATTTTGAATTAGTTGAAGATTAATTTTATTTGAAAGGATAAAAATATGTTGTTAATTGAATATCCTAAGTGTAGTACATGTCAGAAAGCAAAAAATTATTTAGTTTCAAAAAAAATTGCTTTTGAAACTAGAAATATTGTTGAAGAAAAATTAAATCAAAAAGAATTACATAGATTAATTCAAAAATCAGGAAAAGACATTAATAAATTTTTCAATACCAGTGGATTAAAATATAGAGAATTAAAACTCAAAGACAAAATTCAAACTATGTCATATGAAGAAAAATTACAAATTTTAAGTACAGATGGTATGCTTGTAAAAAGACCTTTATTAGAATTAGATGATATAGTTTTAATAGGATTCAAAGAAATAGAATGGAATACAATTAAGGAATGTAATTAATATATTCCTTTTTTATTTGCTAATCACCAAATGGTAGGTACGTTCAAAATAATTACTCTTGCCACTGCCCTTGAAGAAAAACTAATTGATTTAGATAAAGATACATTTTATGATAGTGGATCTGTTAATATAGATGGAGCTCGTATTAAGTGTTGGAAAAAAGGTGGTCATGGAGCGGAAACTTATTTAGATGTAGTTAAAAACTCATGTAATCTTGGTGTTACTACAAGAACATTTTTAAGTTCTTTAATTATCCCTTAAATGGTATTAAATCATTAGATATTATGCTATAAAAAGTAGTATGGCTTTTTCATTTGTTTCTAATGTAAATTACACTTTGTATGGTATAATTATATTTGGGAAGATCCTGAGGTGAGTTATGGGAAAGTTATATCTAACATGTGGTGATTTTATATTAAATTCTAATAATATGGACGCTATTGTAAATGCTCAAAATAAATATATGCAATACGGTAGTGGTATTTGTGGAGCAATTTGTAGAGCTTCTGGAAATGAATTAATAGAATATTGTCAAAATACTTATAAAGAATATATGGTTAATGGTGAAGTTAGAATTACACCTGGATTTAATTTACCTATGGATATAATACATGTTTTAGCGCCTAAGTATTATGAAGAAACGGATCCTATTAACTCACTTATGGATTGCTATAACAACCTACTTTTAAGCATAAAAGAAAAGGAATATAAAAAAGTTTTAATTCCAAGTCTTGGAACTGGTGTTCATGGATATAAACATGAAGATGTAGTTAAACCTTTGATTAATCTTTTAATGGGATTTTGTAAAATAAATGATGTGGAAATATATTTAAATAATATGTTACCAATTCAAAAAGATATTTATCTCAAGTATTATTTGCAGGTTAAAAATTTAAACATAAAAAATGATTTAGATAATAAAAGCATTGATGAAATAAAAAAATACTTAGAAGATAATAATTTATTAGAAAATGATATTGTTTCTAAATATAATAACTTTGTTAAAGGCTTAGAATTGCAAGAACTATGCTTAACTCAAAAATTGTTATGTTTACAATATACTATATATAATTTTAATTTAGATAGAAAACAACTTGATGTGTTAATTGATAATATGTAATATGAGGTGAAAAATATATGGATTTTGTTGATTATTTAATAGAATAATAAAATAAAAGTATATAAAATTATTTTATTTCTAATCTCAATATAATCACCATAAATGTTATAACTCAAAAATTATAAATTAGATTTATATATAAAAACAATTGCACTATAATTAGATTGTCGGTACTAGTTAACCGATTTAACTATGTTTTTGATTTGTTTCATCAAAATTCCTCGAAACAAAAAATCAAAACATACATATTGGAAATGTGAAATCAGGAAAAATACGATTTGTGGCAGTATTTTGTCACATTTCCTTTTTTTTATAACAAAAAATATATATAAACACTTATAATTATTTATTTTAAATAATAATGAGAATAATTTTTAATCCCAATTGTTTAAAATATATTTTACAATTAAAAATAATATGATATAATGTAATAGGAAGGAGGAAGATTTGATGAGCAAATCTAAAAATGTAGTTAAAAAATTAACTACGATATTATTTACATTAGTAGCAATCTTCGGTGTGGGATTAACTAATGTAAATGCAGAAACAACAACTGCAGATGTTGATAAAAATTCAGACTTAGTTGAAAAGATGAATGATAAAACAACAGATATAGTTAGACTTACTAGTGACATTACATTAAGAGAAGATTTAGATACAACTTTCTCTCTTGAAATGTCTAAAACTTTGGATTTTAATGGCTTTACATTAACTATACCACAACAATATAAGTTAAAATTAATTTATTATAATACTTTGGATTTAAAATTCATTAATTCAAATAGTTCTAAAAGAGCAAAACTTAATCTTTTAACTGATGTTGGCTACACACCAATTTATAACGAAATTAAGAAAGCTGAGGCTATTGTTAATTTTGAAATGGATGGTATAGATGTTGAATATATAAAAGATTTTGACGGTTTTTGGCAAACCGCTGGTGATTATAGATTTAATAATGTAGTTTTTAAAAATCTAAAAGTTACTGGATTTCATGAAATGGTAGATACTAGAGCATATAAAACAATAAAATTTTCAAATGTTACTAA
>JAEDKN010000045.1 GCA_016295795.1 Bacilli bacterium | reverse complement strand
ATATTGTTAAGTATCTTTTTTTCTGTTAAAATATTGTTGGTGATAAGCATGAAGAAGAAATTATCTATAATTATTATAGCTATTTTTGGAATTGTATTAGATCAGATATCAAAATTATATATAGCTAGTAATCTTACGCTATATAAAAAAAATCCTATTATCAATAATTTTTTTAATGTAACCTATGTACAAAATAAAGGCGCTGCATGGGGAATATTAGATGGAAATACTGTGTTTTTAGTATTAATAACTTTGATTGCTTTATTTATAATTATAAGATTTATATTTAAAGAAGAAAATCTAACTAAATTAGATATTTTATCTTATGGATTATTACTTGGTGGTATAACAGGAAATTTTATAGATAGAATTTTACGTGGATTTGTAATAGATTTTCTAGATTTTTACATATTTGGGTATGATTTTCCTGTGTTTAACATTGCCGATATAATGATAGTTGTTAGTGTTATAATAATGGTTATATCTTATTTAAGAGGTGATATAAATGAAAATAAAAGTTAATGAAGAAAATATAAGGCTTGATCAATATTTGGCAAATTCTCTAGATAGATCCCGTAGCAAGATTCAAAAAGATATAAAAGAAGGACTTGTTTGTGTAAATGGAAAAACTGTAAATAGTAGTTACATTCTTAATATAGATGATGAGATTTCCATAACAGAAAGACAGAATATTGATAGTAATATAAAATCTAGTGACATTGATGTTGATGTTGTATATGAGGATGAATATTTACTTGTTATAAATAAACAAAGTGGGCTTGTAGTTCATCCTGCTCCTGGCCATTATACAGATACACTTGTAAATGCTCTGGCAACTAAATTTAAACTTTCCAATATGGATTCAGATAGACCGGGTATAGTTCATAGAATAGATAAGGATACTAGCGGACTTATGCTAGTTGCAAAAGATGAAAAAACTCACGAGAAATTATCAGAAATGATAAAAAATAAAGAGGTAGAAAGAATTTATATTTCTTTGGTTCACGGTGTAATAAACCATGATACAGGAACTATCGATGCACCTATTGGAAGAGATCCTAATAACAGACAAAAGATGTGCGTAACAGATAAAAATAGCAAAGATTCAATAACTCATTTTAAAGTGTTAAAAAGATATAAAGACAAAACGTTAGTTGAATGTAAATTGGAAACTGGAAGAACCCATCAAATAAGAGTTCATTTTAATTATATAAATCATCCTGTTGTTGGAGATCCTATTTATGGTAAAAAAACAAATGTAACGGAATTTGGACAATATTTACATTCTAAAAGTATTAGATTTACTCATCCTATAACTAATCAAGAACTATATTTTGAAGTTGACCTTCCAAAAGAGTTTAAAGATATGTTAGAAAATTTAGAAAATGAATGATTTTAAAGGAGAATATGTTATGTTAAAGGACACTATAAAAGCAATAAGAATGATTAATAGAGTAGGTAATAGAGAACTTTCTTTAAAATTACATTATACCCAGCCATATATTTCTCAGATAGAAAATGGAACTAGAAAGATTACACCTGAAGTTTTAGAAGGGTATTCTTCAGAGTTTAATATTCCTGTTTATAAAATATTAGAAATAAGTAATGACCAAGATATTAATAATTATGATTATAAAGAACTTTTGATGGAGATACTTATATATTATATGTCAAAAAGGGAAGAAGAATTAGGAGAACCTTCAAAAGTAATGAAAAAGATAAACAATAAATTTACTCAAAAATAACCTGTGGATAGTGACAAAATAATTGACTTTATTTATTTATAAAAATATTATATAATACAGGTACAAGAGGTGAAGTTTGATGGACAATACAATTGATGATAAGAATATTATAGTAATGAAATTACTTCATTATTTTATTACACAGAAAAACTATAATCCAATAATTTTACAAGGCGCAGAAAATGAAATTTGGCTTGAAAATATGGATTCTGATTATAAAATAGTAAGAATAGTGTCTAATCATATTCATAATGAAGAACAGTTTGAATATGATTTGTTTAAAACAAAACATGTTGTAAAAAAGATAAAGAGAAAAACATTAACCTTTAATATAAACGTTCTAACAATATTTACAGATATAAATGAAGGTCTTACTTTAGATAATTATAAAAATTATGATTGTATTTATTTAAATGATGAAAAAGATATAAAAAAATACAACTTTGTTACCGAACATTTCCCAGATATTACAAAAAAACTTAAATTTAGTGAAGAAGGAATGCAGTTATTTTTAAAGATTACATCGGATATAAATAAAAAGAACAAGCATGATCAAATAGAGGCAGAAGATGTTTTTTCTCCAAAAAAGCCAATTGTAACTAATATATTAATATTTATCAATATTTTTATATATCTATTTATGCTTTTGAGTGGTAAATTTGATTATTATGTACTTAAATTCGCAACATATGGTCCTTCTATAATTGAGAATCATGAATTTTATAGGTTATTAACAGGAGCTTTTCTACACGCTAATATTTTTCACCTATTATTTAATTGTTATGCTTTGTTTATTATTGGTAGTCAAGTTGAATCATTCATGGGAAAAGTTAAATATCTAATAATTTATCTTTTTAGTGCTTTGACTGGAAGCTTGTTATCTATAACCCTTAATAAAGCGGGATTATCTGTTGGTGCAAGTGGAGCAATTTTTGGTCTTATGGGATCTTTATTGTATTTTGGATATCATCATAGAGTATATTTAGGAAGTGTTATTAGAAGTCAAATAATTCCTCTTATCATTGTGAATTTAGTAATAGGATTCCTATCAAATGGACAAATAGATAATTTTGCACATATAGGTGGATTAATTGGAGGATTTTTAATAACTATTGCGGTTGGAGTTAAATATAAAAGTTCAAAATTTGAAATGATAAATGGATTGGTAGCCTCATTGATGTTTGTTGTTTTTATGTTATTGTTGGCATTTAAAGTTATTGCTTAATAAAAATATTGATAACTTTCTGAATTGATGATAAAATGAAATAGTAGTAATGAAAAATAAAGGTGGAATAAAGAATGGAAATAAGTGAAACGCATGCTTATTCGATAGAAACATTCGAAGAAGAAATAGTAAAAGATGTAATAAGAGATGTATATGAAGCTCTAGAAGAGAGAGGTTATAATCCAATAAATCAACTTGTTGGATATATAATGAGTGGTGATCCTGGATATATCTCATCTCATAAAGAAGCACGTAATAAGATTACTAAAATTGAAAGAAATAAAATCTTAGAAGTTATACTTCGTGAATATATTAAGAGGATATAATGAGATATTTAGGTCTTGATTTAGGCAGTAGGACACTAGGGCTTTCAATATCAGATCCTAATGGAATAATAGCTACTAGTCTTGGTATCATAAGACATAATGAAGAATATGATAAACTTGTTTTTGAAGTAAAAAATATAGTAGAAGACAAAAAAATTGATGAGATAGTTTTAGGACTTCCTAAAAATATGAACAATACAATAGGTCCTAAAGGAGAGCTCTCTTACAGATTTAAAGATGCTCTTGAGTCCAAAATAGGGATAAAAGTAAATTTAGTAGACGAAAGACTAACTACTAAGCAAGCAACGGATTTACTTATATCAAATGATACAAGCAGAAAAAAGAGAAAAAAGGTAATAGATAGCATGGCTGCGACAATAATTTTACAGTCATATCTAGATATGATAAAGGAGAGATAATAATGGAAAATAATACTTTTAAAGTTGTTAATGATCAAGGTGTAGAGATAACTTGCGATATTTTATTTACATTTGATTCTGATGAAACTAAGAAGAGTTATATTGTATATACTGATAATTCTAAGGATGATGATGGAAATACTCAAGTTTATGCTTCTATTTACGATCCTAAAATGGAAAACCTAAAATTAGAGCCAATTGAAACTGAACAAGAATGGAAAATAATAGAAACAATACTTAATACATTACAAGAGGAAATAAATAAGAAATCTAATGAAAGTGATAATAACGAGCAATAAAGCTCGTTATTTATTAGGAGAAGTTTATGAGACTAAAAAGGATTTGGAAAGTTGTAATAGGTATTGTTTTAACAATTGTTATAGTTGTGATATTAGGAATTAGTTTTTATAAATATGAACTTACTGCGATAGATAAATCTAGTAAGACAGATGTTATAATAACAATCGAATCTGGTACTTCAACTAAAGATATTGCTAAAAAATTAGAGAATGCAGGATTAATTCGTAATGATAAAGTTTTCATGGTATATTTAAAACTAAATAATGTAACTAATCTACAAGCTTCTACTTATAAATTAAATAGGTCAATGTCTGCTAAAGAAATAGTTAAAACAATAAGTAGTGGAAAAGGATATAATCCCAACGAGATAGCAATAACATTTAAAGAAGGAAATAATATTAGGGAAATCGCAACATTGATTAGTAAAAATACTAATAATTCTTATGATGATGTTTTAAAAAAGGTTAATGATAGTAAATATCTAGATTCTTTAATCCAAAAGTATTGGTTTCTAGATACAAGTATAAAAAATAGTAAAATCTATTATAAATTGGAAGGTTATTTATTTCCAGATACTTATATTTTTTCTGGTAAAGATGTAACAATAGAAGAAATATTTGAAAAAATGTTAAATAAAATGGATATTGTGTTAACTAAATATAAGTCCGATATTAAAAAAAGTAAATATAGTATACATGAAATTATAACTCTAGCTTCTTTGGTAGAAAAAGAAGGTAAAACAAAAGATTTTAATAATATTGCATCAGTGTTTTTTAATAGATTAGAAAAAGGAATCGCGCTAGGAAGTTGTGCTTCTGCATACTATGGAATGGGAGTAGATTTTACTGAAGTTGGTATCGCCACTAGCGAAATGATTAATGCTAAAAATAATTATAATACATACCAAATAAAAACTCTCCCTGTTGGAGCTATTTCATCTGTAAGCGAAGATGCAATTAAAGTTATATTAAATCCAGTAAAAACTGATTATTTATATTTTTTATCTGATAATGAAGGAAACACTTATTTTTTTAAGACTTATCAAGAACATCAAAAGAAACAAAAAGAATTAAAAGAAGCAGGAAAGTGGTTAAGATAATGATAGAAGAAATAAAAAAATCTGCACTTAATAATAAAGTTCCAATTATGAAAGATGAGGGTATCGAATTTTTAATTAGTTTTATAAAGGAAAATAAAATAAAAGATATCTTAGAAATTGGAACGGCAGTTGGTTATTCAGCAATTAGGATGGCAAGTGTATCAAAAGATATTAAGGTAACTTCAATTGAAAGAGATCAAGAAAGATATTTAGAAGCTGTAAAAAATATTAAACAAGCTAAATTAGAAGATAGAGTGGATTTAATATTTAATGATGCACTAAATGTTAAATTGAATTCTAAATTTGATTTGATATTTATAGATGCTGCAAAAGGAAAAAACATAGAGTTTTTTGAAAATTTTGAGAAAAATCTAAAAAGTGGTGGCTATATCATAACTGATAATCTAAAATTTCATGGATATGTTGATATGAATTTAGAAGATATAGAAAGTAGAAATATTAGAGGTTTAGTAAGAAAAATAAGAAAGTATGTAGAATTTTTAAAAGAAAATAAAAAATATCAAACTGAATTCTTAGAGCTAGGAGATGGAATCTCTGTTTCTAAACTAAAAGATTAGTTTAAAATATAAATTTATAAAATGAGAAGGCAGATTATATAATAATCTGTTTTTTTTCTCACCAAATTTTGTAAAGTTTCGAAAAAGTTAACAAATTATAGTTGAAAATTACTTTGTTTAAGGGTTATAATGATAATATAAG
>JAEDKN010000011.1 GCA_016295795.1 Bacilli bacterium | reverse complement strand
GTTTCTTTTCTTCCTATCTCTCACTTTTACACCTCTTCTATTTTTCTTATATTATTATTATTATTATTATAACACTTAAACAAAATAATTTTCAATTATATTTTGTGAAACTTTACAAAAAAAAATTGACCAAAGGTCAATTTAAAAATCTATTCTACTTTTTATATATTCTTCTACTTCATCAAGACTCATTCTCACTTGCTCCATTGTATCTCTATCTCTTATAGTTACAGTATTATTATTTAATGTATCATCATCAATTGTAATTGCAAATGGAGTTCCAATTACATCACTTCTCCTATAACGTTTACCAATATTGCCTGAATCATCATAACTACACATAAATGATTTACTTAGCTTTTTATAAATCTCTTTAGCTTTTTCACTATGATATTTTTTTATTAATGGAAGAATTGTTGCTTTATATGGTGCTAGATAAGGATGAAATTTCATAACCTCTCTAATTTCTCCATCTTCTAATTCTTCTGTGTAATAAGAATTAAAAAGCACAGCTAATACAGTTCTATCAAGACCATATGTTGACTCTATTATATAAGGAATATACTTCTCATTAGTTTCAGGATCAAAATATTCTTGACTTACTCCACTGTATTCTTGATGACGCGTTAAATCAAAATTAGTTCTATTATGAGTACCGTTTATCTCTCCCCATCCAAAAGGAAACTTATATTCTATATCACAGGCAGCTTTTGCATAATGCGCTAATTTTTCATGATCATGAAATCTTAACTTTTCTTCTGAAATACCTAAACTCATATAAAATTTCTTACCATACTCTTTAAAGTATTCATACAATTCCATATCAGTTCCTTCTTTACAGAAAGTCTGATATTCCATCTGTTCAAATTCAATTGTCCTAAAAGTAAAATTCCCTGGAGTTATCTCATTACGAAATGCTTTACCAATTTGACCAATAGAGAAAGGAAGCTTACATCTCATACTACGCATTACATTTAAGTAGTTAACATACTCTCCTTGAGCATTCTCCGGTCTTAAATATATAGCACTCTTTTGATCTTTGATAACACCCCTATTAGTTTCAAACATTAAGTTAAACTGCCTTATATCAGTATAATTAACTTCACCACATTTAGGACAAGGTATTTTATTCTCATTGATATATTTAACCATTTCCTCTTCGCTCATAGAATCAGCAATAGAAGAATTAGTATAATCATTAATTAAATTATCAGCACGATGTCTCATCTTACAACTTTTACAATCAAGTAAAGGATCAGAAAAACTAGAAACATGTCCACTTGCTTCCCAAACTCTTGGATGCATCAAAATATCAGCATCAACTTCATAAGCATTTTCTCTTTCTTGAATAAATTTCTTTCTCCATGCATCCTTAATATTATTTTTAAGTCTTGCCCCTAATGGCCCATAATCCCAGGTATTCGCAAGTCCACCATATATCTCGCTTCCTTGAAAAATAAAGCCATATTGTTTACAATAATTAACTAATTTTTCCATTGTCATATCATTCATTAAAATCCCTCCATTCTCAATTGTTTCTTTTTATTTTTTTCTAATTCACTATTATATTCATCTACTATACTAACTAGATATTTTTTAAAATTTGGAGAATTAGATTTTATTTCTAATATAAAATCTCCACATTTTAAGTAATTATCAAGTACAATGTAATTATCAGCAAATCTACTATAAAAGCCCTTATTATTTATAGTTGCCCTTTGCCCTTGAGTGTAACATCTATCTAAAATAAAATCTTTTAAAAAGCTTAATTCAGCATCTTTAAAGCCGTTATTAACCACACACAAACTAAGACTGATATAAGATTTAGAATTTAACTTATCCTTTTTATATGAAGCTATATCGCTCAAACGTACTTCTACTTTGTTTATGTCTTTATTTTCTTCACAAAACCTCATTCTATCAAAAAGATATTTGTTTATTATCATAGAAGGAATACAACTAAGTTTATCTCTTTTAGGAAGATTAAGTGCAAGCGTTAAATTTCTAGTTGTTTTAACTATAATAAATTTACCCTCTTGTCGTGCAAGATAGGAACCATCTTTTAAAAAATTAACCCTATGATCAGAAAGAAAATAATCTACTACATCACATATCTTTTGTTCTGGTGTTTTATCAATTAAAGAATCTGAAAACTTATATGTAGTCATCTTTGTTTGTCGTTTACTCTTATTCCCAGTAACATTAATATTTATAGACTCATTATCTCCCTTAATAAGTATACGTTCATAACTGTTTGCATCTAACAAATATTTTCCTTTTATTCTTAAATTCATAACCAAAACCCTCTTTTACTAGTATTGAATTCCCCAAATAACATGATGCTTAGCATCTTTTCCACAACAAACGCATTTACCGTCTATTAATGGTTCATTCTCTAAAATACATCTTGACTTGCATCCTTTTATTTCCTTTATCTTAAGTTCACAAGCTTCATCCCCGCACCAATCAGCACGAACGAATCCTGGTTGAGTATTTAAAATATTTTCCATATCTTTTAAATTATGTGCTTCAAATGTAAGTGAGTTCCTTCTGTCTAATGCTCTTTGATACATATCTTTTTGAATAGTATTTAAAAGTTCCTTTGTATAACTAACTAGTTCAATATCTAAAGCTTGTATAATCTTTTCTCTTGTATCACGTCTTACAAAAGTAACTTGATTATTTTCTAAATCTCTTTTCCCTATTTCAATTCTTATTGGAATTCCATTTACTTCTGCTTCTGCGAATTTAAATCCCGGACTCTTTTCTGTTAAATCTATATAACTTGTAATATTGTTTTTATTTAAAATTTCATTATAAGATTTTGCTAAAGATATAACTTCTTCATCATTTCCAATAGGTATAATTACAACTTGTTTAGGAGCAATATTTGGAGGTAGAACAAGTCCATAATCATCACCATGAACCATAATCAATCCACCTATCATTCTTGTTGTAGTCCCCCAAGATGTTTGATAAACATATTCCTGTTTGTTCTCTTTGTTTAAAAATTTAACATCATATGCTTCACTAAACTTCTGGCCAAAATAATGAGATGTCCCTGCTTGTAAAGCAACGCCATTATACATCAAAGCCTCATTAGTTAAAGTGTATACTGCCCCAGAGAATTTTTCTTTTTCTGTTTTCTTACCAGTAATAGAAGGTATTGCTAGAATATCATGATGAAACCATTTATAAACTTCCATCATTCTATCTGTTTCTTCTATTGCCTCTTCTTTAGTAGCATGAATTGTGTGTCCTTCTTGCCATAAGAATTCACGACTTCTTAAGAATGGCCTAGTCTCTTTTTCCCATCTTAAAACATTGCACCATTGATTATATAGTTTAGGTAAATCTCTATAAGAGTTAACATGATCCTTATAATAATCACAAAACATCGTTTCACTAGTAGGTCTAATACATAAACGTTCTTCTAATTTCTTAGATCCTCCCTCAGTAACCCATGCAACTTCTGGAGCAAATCCTTCGACTAAATCAGATTCCTTTTTTAGTAATGACTCAGGAATTAAAAGTGGCATTTGAACATTAACATGTCCTAACTCCTTAAATTTTTTATCTAATACTTCTTGCATTTTTTCCCATATAGCATAACCATTTGGTTCAATAACAATGCATCCCTTAACAGAAGAATAATCAGCTAATCTTGCAGCTTTTACTACATCAGTATACCATTTAGCAAAATCAACTTCTCTTGAAGTAATTTTTTCATTTTTCATATTTTTCCTCCCAATAATGTAAAATCTCCTAGAAAACATAAGGACGAATTAAATCGCGGTTCCACCTTACTTATTCTAGAAGAATCCCTCATTTTATATATTACTCCGACCTTTCCACAGTCATCATCGCATCAATTACCTTGATTTTAATATAAATTTCAATATTAGTCAATATTTAAAGTTTATCCATATTTTTTTGAGTAAATCTTAAAACTTCATCTAAATTCAAATAAATATCTTGGTTATAAATTACTCTATCTTATCTAAGTAATAATTACCATTATTATCTTTTTTATAAACATAACTCATAGTATTCATACTATCAATATAATTTGAAATATCACTAGTTTTAACATCTAATGCGATAAGATTATCTTCAATCAAATTCTCATCTGAATAAAGATCAAACTCAATACCATTTAAATTAGAATTTTTAATAAATACATAATATTTATTTACTTTTACTAGTTCTTCTTCTACAGTTACATTTTTCAGAAATGTCTTAAGAATTATATATTCTCCCTGTCCATTACAATACCAATTAACATAATATCTATCATTTTCATATGAAGCAGATCCACAAGCTGTAGATGTCCTATCACTTACTAATATATTATTAATATTATTGCCAAATATGCTTTTATATGTATCTTCAAACAATTCTTTTTCCACATACTCTCTGTTATATTCATCTTTTAATATAAGCTTTGAATCTATGTTCTCTAAAACTATTAATGATATAAAATCCCAACTTAATTGTTTTTCTCTACTACCATAAGCCAAATAATCTATATACTCATCATTAACATAATTATATAATTTCTTTACAATTTCATTATCTAGAGATAATTCATTAACAATCTTACTATCTTTAAGTATTTCTAATGTTTTTAATGTATTTTTCTCCTTATCAGAAGAATTACTACTATTACTAGTAATCTTTTCTACAACTATATATGCACTAAGTATTATAATTACAATAAATATTGATACAACAAGACAAGTTCTAACTTTACTAACATTTTCCTTTTCCATATTAATCTCCTATTACTAAATTAAAGATATCATATATTATTTATTTTTTGAAGAAATAATTTTACTTAATAAAATTATTTACGTAAAAAGAAATGTTTGTTATAATTTATTAGGAATAAAATAGGAGGCCGTTATGAATAATAAAGTTGTTATCATCGGATGTGGAAATGTTGGAATGAGTTATGCTTATGCACTACTTAATCAAAGAACTTACGTTAATGAGCTTGTTTTAATCGATAAAAACAAAGACAAGGCAATTGGAGAAGCAATGGATTTAAATCATACTCTTGCGTTTGCACCTTCTAAAATTGATATAAAAGTTGGAGACTACAGTGATTGTAAAGACGCAAAAATTGTAGCAATTGCCGCAGGAGCAAATCAAGAAGTCGGAGAATCAAGAATGGATCTAATTTCCAAAAATGATAAAATCTTTAAAAGTATAATAACTGATGTTGAAAAAAGTGGCTTTGATGGAATTTATCTCATCGCTACCAATCCAGTAGATATAATGACTTATATAACTTGGGTTTATTCAAAGAAAGATCCTTCTAAAGTATTAGGTACGGGAACTACACTAGACACTGCAAGATTAAGATATGAAATCGCTAAAAACATTAATATAAATCCTAAAAATATCCATGCTTATGTTATCGGAGAACACGGAGATAGCGAGTTTGTTCCTTGGAGCAATGCTAGTGTTGGTCTTCAAAACATAAGAGATTATTTAGATAATGATAAATTAGAAGAAATATGTGATAATGTTAGAAATGCTGCCTATGAAATAATAAAAAGAAAAGGAAATACAAGTTATGGAATTGGAATGAGTATGGTAAGAATTACAAATGCAATTCTTGGAAATGAAAATCTTATTTTAACAGTATCATCTTATGATAAGAATAATGATGTGTTCGTTGGTGGACCTACAATAATTAATAAAGATGGTGCGCAAGAAAGAGTCTATGTAAAACTAACAGAAAACGAAACAAATAAACTTCAAAATTCTATAAATATATTAAAAGAAGCAATAAATAAAACGAGTGTAAATAACTCGTCTAATTACGAAGAAGAAGAAATCGAAATAATATAAGATTTCTTCTTTTATTTTTTGTCATTTTCTAATATTTGGGAAAAGATCAAAAAACCTAATTTTAAACAGTCATGTCTAAAAACCCCATCATCAATTTTTACAAGGTCATCAGCAATTATTTTTTTTACATTTTTCTTAGATTCAACCCTATCAAGTATAACGGGATCCTTTTGCTCCGTAGTTAGATATTTATAGGCTAATTTTTCATCAATTCTACCACTATTTGCTATAACAACATCTATCTTTCTTTTTCCTAAATAACTATTAATTACTTTTAAGTGATCACTAACTTTAAATTTTTCTGTTTCTCCGGGTTGAGTAAATAAATTACATGCATAAATAATAGGCGCATCAACCTCATCGATCTTATTTTTTATCTCTTCACATATAATACAAGGCAGAATACTAGTATATAAACTACCCATACTAAATACTATTAAATCAGCTTGTTCTATCGCTTCTAGTAATCCATCATTTATTATAGGAGTTTCTTTATAAAAGACTCTTTTGATTTTTTTAATGCTTTCTGTTATAAAATGCTCTCCTTCTACAAAACTGCCATCTTCCATTTCAGCTACTAAAGTTACGTTTGATTCAGTTACTGGCATTACCCTTCCACATAGATTTAATACTTTTCCCAAAAGTTCTATTCCTTGTTGTACACTTCCACCCATCTCTGTTGCGGCTGTAAGTAAAATATTACCTACAGTATGCTTGTTTAAAGTTCCATTGCTATTAAACCTATGATTTAACAACTCCTCCACAGAAGATTCAGTCTGAGATAATGCAACCAATACTTTTCTAATATCTCCAACGGCTAGAATATCAAATTCATCTCTTAATATACCAGTTGAGCCTCCATCATCACAAACTGAAACTACGGCAGTTATATCTACAGGAAACTGTTTCAAGCCTTTTAAAAGACAACTCATACCAGTTCCCCCACCAAATACTAATACTTTTTTGTTCATCTTATCATCGCCACTATTCATCTTAATATTATATTCTTTAATACTTCTATAATTACTATAACATAAACAATGACTACAAGCAAATCAAAAAGACCAAGGAGGTCTTTACTTATTAGGATCTATTAATATTTTAATTGCATCATCATTTCCAGAAGTCAATCTTTCAAATGACTTTTGAACATCGTCAAGTCCAACTACATCATCTACAAATTTAGTAACATCTATTTGTTTATTTGCCATAAGTTCTATACATGAAGCAAACTCTTCTTTAGTATAGGCGATCGCACCTAAAATTATAAGTTCTCTCATTACACCAATAACTAGAGGAACTGTTATAGCTCCTGTTGATACTCCTACCAAAACAATTTTTCCACCCGGCTTTACGCACATTAATGCTGAACTTACCGCACTAGAATTACCACAACATTCTATTACTACATCAAATCCACCATTACTTTTTTGAAGCAAATTAGATATAGCATCTTCCCTTTTTACATCAAACCACTCATCAGCAACACCTAATGCAACTGACTTTTCTCCTCTTTTTTCGTTTGTTTCAGATACAGCAACATAACTTGCTCCTTCCATTTTAGCAAACATAGCTGATACAAGTCCTATTATTCCACCGCCAATAATTAAAACCTTATCTCCTACTTTAATATCGGCCAAATGAATAGCATGCAACCCTACTGCAGTAGGTTCAACCATACTTACTTCATTGTCACTTATAGAATCTGGAACTTTTAAAACCATATCAGAACGAACTTTCACTTTTTTACTAAATGCTCCTGGATTTGTAACAGAAAGCCCTACTGCATCAGTCCAAGTTTGTAAACAATACTGTGGATTAGCACTCTTACAAGCTTCACAATTTCCACAAGGAGATATTGGAAGTGCAGTCACCCTATCTCCTACTTTTAAATCTGTTCTGTCTCCACAATCTATTACTTTACCTGCAAATTCATGTCCCATTACTAATCCATTTGGCAAACCATCTACCCAATAATGAATATCAGAACCACATATACCAGCCCGGGTAATTTCTATAATAACATCTTTATCATTAGAAATAGGTTCATCAATTTCTTTAACTATGAATTCTTTTTTTCCATTTATCGCAACTGCTTTCATTTTTTATTCCTCCTATCGTATAACAGTATTATAACACATATAATTAAAATTATAGAAAAATTATACGATTTGTAGTTTCTTGCATTTTTTATAATCATCTTTAATTATTTCTGATTCATCAAACAAATATTCTTCAGGTGAGATATACTGAATTTCTCCTTTATTATTAACATATAAAGTAAGAAAAACTGCACCAACAACATTTATCAAACTATTTCTAATCATAAAACCACTTTTATCCATAAAACAAGGAACTAAAATAGAATGCACATTTCTATAAAACATATAATAGGTTTTATGATAATGTCCCGTAAGTAAAACTTTAGGCTTATTACCAGAAGTCATTTTATTAATCTTCTCTTGAGAATTATAAGACATTCCTTTAGCAGATCCGCCTCCAGGATGATGCATTTGAATAGAAACATTTTTCTTACTTCCTGCTTTATATATTGCATCATCTTGACCTAAATATATCATATCATCCCTATTTTTCTCTATCCATTTACCAACGGTAGCTCCGCCATTCAAAAAATGGGTTTCATCATGACTTCCTTGAATAAAATATGTAACAGTATCTTTAACCTCAGGATACATTTCAACAACATATTCACACTGTTCATCAAAACCATGTAAAAAGACTTGATAAGGATGAGATGGCCTTTTATTATGATAATCTCCATCAACTAAATCTCCACAATGTAGAAACGTTTTTATTCCTCTTTTATATGCTTCTTGATACGTTTTATTTAACAAAGTAAGTTGTTGAGGAACCGACCCTATATGAGTATCTGAAACAACACATAATTTGATTTCTTCTAAGTCATCCACATCTTTTTTTAAAGACATTTCTTTCCTTAAAATAGGTCTTTTAAATATCTTTAAAGTTTCATCTTCATAATATAAATCAACATTATATCCTTCTAGCTGTAAATATTCTATCAAACCCATTACTTCCGATTCTTTAAGTTCTAATCTTTCAGAGACCGCCTTAACAGAATCTCCATTTTTTATATATTTTAAAAACTTAATTGGTGAATTCTCTTGCATATTACATACCTCCTAATTTCAATACTTTAGCCTTTTTATAATCGTCAGTAATAGCCTTATAGTAAGGTAAAAATAAAGGGGATATTTTCTCTATCTTGTTGTTTTTTAGTTTTATTGTAACAAACCATGCTCCAATAGTGTTCTGATCTCCTCTATCTGTCATTTCAGGTGTTGTTGCGACAACACTAGGTACAGAGAACTCATTTATCTCCCTAAAATTTAAGTGTTCTGTCTGTAACCAATGTCCATGAAGCAATATATCCGTTTTATCCTCACTCCTCATAGAAGAAATAAACTGTTGTGGTTTATAAGAAATAGTATATGGAATTTTTCCACTTGGATGAAGAACTAATATAGAAAACATTTCTTTACCAAGTTCATTTCTAAAAACTATCTTTTGTCTCTTTTTTGCCAAATAATTCATATCATTTCTTTTGGACGATATTAACTTACCAATATCTGCTTTTTCCTTCTTTAAATGAGTTAAATCATGTTCTCCAAGAATAAAATGTGTATTAAGTCCAGAAATATATGGATAATTATCAACAATATAATCACTTTGAGATGTTACATCATGTAAGAATATTGTATCATTATATAAAGAACTAGACGGATATACTCCCTCTGATATATCTCCACAATGAATAATATCAGTAATTCCCATATCATTAGCTTTTTTATATATATCATTTAATATAGATAATTGCTGAAATCTAGAACATAATCTAGTATCAGATATAAATCCTAATCTTATTTCATCTGCTGAAGTATTAATATAATAATTATGTTCATTCTCTATAAAATCATCTCCATAATCCATTATATAAACAGAGTCATTTTTCTTAGAAACCAAAATATTATCACCATCATGTTTTAGTTGTGAAATCATTCCTAAAATTTCCAACTCTGATAAATTCATTGCTTTACATACTCTTTCTAAAGTGATTTCTTTAGAAATAATTTTCTTTAAATTTTCTAATTCTTCTTTTTTCATACTGCCTCCTAAAAAAAAGGATACAAAAAAAATTTGTATCCTTAAAATCTAAAATCATAACAAATAGTAATTTCAAACTTCTTCATTACCCTCACCATTATATTAAGTATAATATAATTTCAAAAACGTTTCAATAATCAAAATGACTTTTTATAATTTATTAACAAAATTTTACATAGTACTACTTTATTTTTACTTATTACTGATTATATACAATTAATTGATGTTGACTTCTTGTACAAGCTACATAAAATAAATTCTTTTCGCTTTGAGTGTATTTGTTGTTTTTAGTCGTATAAATTATAGTTGAATCAAATTCTAAACCCTTTGCGATATAAGCAGGTATAATCACTAGTCCCTTATTAAATTCTTTAGTAGTTGATGTTAACAAATCAATATCATTATAATCATCTTTTAACTTATCATATAAGATTTCTGCTTCTTCATCATTCTTAGTAATGAGCGCAATAGAAAAATTTGATTTCTTTAACATTTCTATATCATCTACAAGTAACTGTTTTAAATTGTTATCTTCTTCTCTAATCAAAACCTCTCTATTATTTTGATGTCTAATCGCAGAAACATAATTAAGATTTAATATTTTATTTGTATATTCTATTATCTCCTGACTTGATCTATAAGTTTTAGATAATTCAATATACTTTGAATCTTCAAATATATCACCAAGTTCTTCTAAAGAATCATATTTATAATATGGATTTATAGTCTGATTTATATCTCCAAGTATAGTAAAGCCACTTTTCTTAAATATATTTCTTATTATGATATATTGGAGTTTATTATAATCTTGTGCTTCATCTATGACCACTTCTTTAATTACACCATTATATGCAAAATTTTCTATCAAACTTTTTAAATAAAGAAATATACAAGCGTCCTCATAATTAAGATATTTTTTCTTTACTGATTTTTCTATCTCGGATTCAGAAATATCATATTTATAACTTTCTAAAAAGAATTTGCTTTTGAAGAAATTTTTAAAAATTTGTTTATAATCAATACTTGTATTTAAATTTTTTATTAAAAGAGATCTTATAGAAGCTTTCTTCGTATGTTTTCCTTTGTAATAATCCCTACATAATTTATTTGAAATTTCATCGATTCTATCATATAAATTGAATTTATTATATCTATCTTTTAATAAATAATTTAGTTCATCTTTTTTTATTTCAAAATCATGTATACTTATATCGCCTTTAAATTCTATATGACTCATAATATAATCTATATAATTATTTAAATCTTCTATAATTTGATTGCTTTGCTTATATCTAACTAAATTTTTATTTGGTTCGTTGTATTTATAATATCGCTCAACAAAGGAAGTGAATGATTCCACATATTTATATTCTTTTATACAAGAACTTAAAAAGTCATGGAATGTTGTCTGCATTGTATTATCTTCTCCTAATTCTGGTAATACATTTGATATATATTCTGAAAAAACTTGGTTTGGAGAAAATATTAACACATTCTTTGAATTTAAATTTTCTATTTTATATAGTAAGAAAGCTATTCGATGAAGTGCCACTGAAGTTTTACCTGAACCTGCAATACCTTGAACAATTAAATTTTTATCTTCGACATTTCTTATGATCGCATTTTGCTCTTGTTGAATAGTATTAACTATGTTTTTCATTTTATCACTTGAAGAAGTTGCCAAAACTTCTTGTAATAAATCATCATCGATATTTAGATTATTGTCAAAAACTCTTTTTAATTTTCCATCTTCTATTTTAAATTGCCTTTTATTTAAAATGTTTCCTTCTATTTTGCCTGAGGGCGATTCGTAAGATGCAGGCCCAACCTCATAATCATAAAACAAAGATGAAATTGGAGCTCTCCAATCGTGTATTAAATAATTATCTTTTTCTTCATCTTCTAAATGAGTAATACCAATATAAATTTTATTCTTAGTGTTACCATCATCAAAGATTAATGATCCAAAATAAGGATTATTTTGAATTTTAAACAATTTCTGAAAATATCTGCCTTTTCTTAATGCCATTTCGACTTCAAGATCACTAGTTGCCATCATGCTTCTCATTTCAGTAGGATCCATATCATGTCTAGTATCCCACACAAATTTTTGAAACTCTTGAATTTTTTCCTGCTTGTCATAGAGCTGTTGCCCCATCTGTGAAATCTTCCTTCTTATCACACTTATCGTGTAATCCAATCTTTCTTTTTCTTGCTTTAATTCTTCGTTACTTAAACCCATCATACCCTCCTTTAAACGCCAAAAAAACGAACCATAAACCACTAGGGGTATGAATCGCTTTTTTGTTAAATTTTTTCAAGTTGTAAATAGCATATCTAAAAATATACAATATTTTTTTCTCTTTGTCTAGAACTTTGTAAAATTTTCTCCAATTATCAAATCATGTTTCACTTTTTTCTTTATTTACTAGTCTCAAATTAGTAACAATGATTTATTAAAGTATTGAATTAAACATAATATTTTTGTTAAAATAATACTAGAAAAGGTGGTTGTTATGAAAAAGATAAAATTAATTAATTGGTTAATAATTCTTGGTGTTTCTATTTTTTCAATATTTTATTTGTTTTTTGGTAATCACGAACGTGATTTATATAAGATTTTGATTATTATATCTATTATTCCGGTAATGTTATTACCATTTTTAGCAAACAAATTGTTTGCGCTGAATATTGATCCCGAAATTGAATTAGTTTATTTACTATTCATATTTTTTGCATACTTTCTTGGTACTATTTTAAATTTATACGACAAAATAATCATATATGACAAAATAATACATGGTCTATCTGGTGTCATAGCATCTATTTTAGCAATAATAATACTAGTTAAAAGTAAATGTTATGATAAAAATCCAATATGGATGAATATTTTATTTATTATTTGTATAACTTTATCAGTCGCAGCACTATGGGAAATTTTTGAATTTACCAATGATAAGTTATTTAACAAAGATGCACAAAAGGTCCTTAAAACTGGCGTAGATGATACGATGCTAGATATTATAATAGCTTTTATTTTTTCTATAATTTTCTCTGTAATCTATGCAATCGAAGCCAAAACAAAGAAAAAAATATTAATAACAAAATTTGCTAATAATATCAAATAAAAACTTTAAATTCTTTTATCTAAATAATCTCAACTCTGGCATTTTGAAATATTAAGAAGAATTCCTATACTAGCCATAGATATTAATAATGAACTTCCACCATATGACAAAAATGGCAAAGTCACTCCCTTAGCCCTTTTAGAGTTATAAAAAAATAAAGGGTTACACATACTTTTGTTATAACATTGAAGGTATTAAATTAACTTACTGGCTATATTAGTAAGTTCTTTAAACTTAAAAAATACCTTAACTTCTTTTGATTCACCATTATCATATACAACAATTCTACTAATCAAATTTTTAATAGTACTCCTAGATGGAGTTTTTAATTTCATAAATTTTTCTACTGCCTCACGACATTTTGTAAATTCTTTTTCTTTTGATTTATCAGAAAATATTTTTAATTTATTTTCTATTTCTTGCTTTTTAATCTTTAATTGTTCTAATTCCTTTTCATGATTACCAGATAAACTCTTATATACTAAGTCAGAAATAACACCCTCCAATTTATCATTATATAAATTAGAAATAACATTAATCTTTTTCTGTATATTATTATCTATTTGATTTAGTTCTTTTTGCATTTCTTCTATATCACGATTATAAACATATACTGAATCCTCAACTAAATTTCTAATGTCATAATGTTTTATAAATTCTTCACCAATTTCATTTAAAAAATTAATTATATCTTTTTCTAATAGATGATAATTAAGTCTATTTGGGGTACAACCACTTTGTACACCTTTTCTTAAATAATGATTACAATGAGTATATTGTGATGGTTTAGATTTAGTTTTTCTTTCACTAACACCTAAAGTATGTCCACATTTACCACAAAACATCATACCAGATAATAAATATCTATCAAAATTTCTTTCCTTTGGTGTATGACTTTTTTGTTTTAACATTTCTTGTACTTTTTCAAAATCTTCCTTACTTATAATTGCTTCATGTGTATTCTCAACTATAATAAAGTCATTTTCTTTTATATGTTTTAGTTTCTTTTGATTATAACTTATTTTTTCGTGTGTATGTTGTACCATATTGCCAATATACATTTGACTTTTTAAAATATTTCTAACAGTGGAATTTTTCCATATACCATAACCATCATTTTCAGTAACTGCTAAACCTCTAGGCTCTTTCTTATAAACGATAGGTATAGGTATTTTTTCATCAGTTAGTTTTCTGCATATTCTAGTTACACCTAAACCCTCAAGAAATAATTGATAAATATATTTAACAATTTTTGATGCTTCTGGATCGATAATTAATTTGTGTTTATCTTCTGGATCTTTTACATAACCATAGCATGGAAAACTTCCAATATATTCTCCTTTTTCTTGTTTAACTCTAAAAGAAGAACGAACTTTTTTAGAAATATCTCTTAAATACAAATCATTAACACCTAATCTTATACCTAACATTGAATCACCAATATTAGAATCATAAGAATCATTAATAGCAATATATCTAACATCATGCTCTAAAAAATATTCTTCAATGTAATTACCAGTTTTATATATTTCACGACCTAATCTTGATAAGTCTTTAGTAATGACACAATTAATTTTACCTGATTCAATATCTTCAATCATTCTAGTAAAGGCAGGTCTATCAAAATTACCACCAGAATAACCATCATCTACATATTCACAGGCTATTTTCAAATTATTATGTTTAGCAAAAGCCTCAATTATTAATCTTTGACTTTGTATAGATGATGATTCATCATTTTTTCCTAAATCTTCTTTAGATAATCTTAAATATTCAGCACAATTATAGATTTTATTACCCATTAACATTTATTATCCCTCCTAATTATAATGGGTTTTAAGCATCTACGACCTGATGATAGCATCATTTTTTGTTTTTTGCAAATCACTCTTAACACCTCCAGTAAGAATTTGTTCGTTCCTTATTTCTTCACAATAGCAAGTTTCTAAAATATCTTTTAAATTCTTGCCTTTATTATCAAAAAAGAAAGTAAATTTTACTTGCTTTTTGTTATAGTTTTTAATCATATCATCACCTAATTTAAAGGTATGATATTCAGTTTCATTTAATGAATCAGAAACAATATTAGACATTTTTGTTTCCTTTCTCAAGAGTTAAATCTTCTTCTAAAGGATTCTTTAAATGAATTTCAATAGTTGTTTTGGTATTATTACCATTATCTATTTCTAAATGAAATACTTCTTTATTAATTTTACCTTTAATAAAAGTAAGTTCCTTTGTAGTTTCATTAATTCTTTTATTGGCAATATCAAAATACTTTTTATTAATTTCAAATCCTATAAATTTTCTATTTTCCAGTATACTAGCAACTGCTGTTGTACCACTACCGATAAAACAATCTAAAACAATTTCATTTTCTTTTGAACTATTCCTTATTAGTTTCCTAATTAAAGGAAGTGGTTTTATAGTAGGATGTCCATACATTTGCTTATCTTTAACATTTAAAGTAGATAAATATATTGTTTTAGCATCTTCATACGAGTTAGGTTTACAATAGCCACCTTTTCTAAAATACAAGCAATATTCTTTATCACCCAAATATTTATTACTATATAAAGGCATAGGGTTAGTTTTACCCCATATAATAATTTCTAATTTGCAACCAAGTTTATCAACGAAATACTTCATGTAAGTAGGTATTTGTCTGCCATTACACCAGATATAGATATTAATTTCTTTCATAACTCTAATTAGCTCATCTAATATAGATAAATCATAACCATTAACTAAATTATTTTCTTTTAATTCATTTTCTAATTTAGTTAAGTCATGACATAATCTACCAGTTCCTTTCTTACCACCTTTAGTACAAATATCATAAGGTGGATCTATGACAACTAAATCAATGGAGTTATCTGGTATTTTTTTAAGACCCACAAGACAATCTTCGTTGTATATCTTATTTACTTGCAAATTTATGATTCCTTTCATATAAAAAAGTAGGAAATATATCCCACCTTTGCCTAGTTAAATATTCATAATCAATATTTAATATGTTACTTAATCTATATAAATAAACACTACTAACATTTCTTATCTTATCATTTTCCATCTTACTAAGAGTAGAGATAGATATATTAGAAATATTAGATAGTGCTTGTAAAGTTAAATTATTTTTTAATCTTTCTTGTTTTAATATTTTTCCAATTTTATTCAATAAAAATTCCTCCTTTCAAATTTTTAGTCAAAAAAAAATTAGTCCTGTACTAGCGACTAATTACTGCTTTACTGCATTTACCTCTAAAAGTGAGAAGTGTTATGCTTGGAAAAGCAAAATGGTTCAAAGTTATAAATAATTTATCACAAGTATATAATAACATTTTTACATTATTTGCAATAAATTTTTATTACAAATGTTTAAAAAAATAGATAACAACAATATTCTACCACAAAATGCCAAGTATTATTAAACCTTATCCTCCTCGGTCGGTTTTGGAAAAACTGTTTTGAACTATTTGAAATGTAGATTAATAAGGTATTCCCTTGATTTTAAAGGAATTATGAAAAAGTAAAAATTAGGGGTAAATTGGCATTTTTTGATATTTGTGCCACTAAAAAACTCAATACGACAGTTAATGACTTACTTATACTCTTGTTATAACAAAAAAAGAGTATTTTTATCTACTCAATTTTTAATTAATTTAGCATGAAGTACAACCCTTTTACTACCATCACCAATGCAACTTGATAATGTTAACATTTTATCTTCTTTAGATACTTCTATTCCATAATCATATATTGATCTAGATTTAATGGTTTTAATAAAATCATTAAATTCATCATCAGTTTTAAATTCAGTATTAATATAATAATCTTCTGGTTTTATAGAATAAGTAGAAAACACTTGATAATAATAAGTTCCTTTTTCAGTTACAAATACAACTTTATGGTTTTCTTTATTTTTATACCATTCCTCATTTAGAGTACTTTTTTAATTTTCCCAAGCTCGTTTTTCAACTTCATTTGCAATTTTAGTAGATTTTCTTCAAATCTCTTCTTTACTCTCTTTTTATAATTATTATACAGTTGGTGTTAGGACTATTTCTTTAACTTGTCCTGCTTTTGAACGAGCTTTGATATTTAAACCATTTTGTGCTACATATTGAACTGATAGTTTTAGATTTCTAACATCTTTACCTTCAACACCTGCAATCACTGGACTACTTGTATTATATTCCCAAGAAACATCTATATTAGATTGTAAATAGAAACTTTTTTCTCCTTTAAAAGTACAAAGCATTATTCCATTACTTTCATTACAAGTAACACCACTAGATTTATTAGAAACACTTAATTTAGGTTCAACATAAATAGTAGTTTTTGCTTCTTTATTGTTTATTTTTACTGTAACAGGTATAGTAGATGTTCTACTCCATACATCTCTTGCTGTTATAGTAGCGATTTTTCCATTTATACTCATGCTTGCAGCAGAAGTATATCCTGTTGTATCTGGTGCAGACCAAGTAATTAAACTATTTGGTACATTATAGCCATTACTATCAATATTAGCAGTGATTGTTGTACTATTAATTGTACCATATTTTGATATTGTTTGATTTGTTACTGAAAGTGTTATATTTTTTACATCTGAAATTACTTTAGCACTAGCAGTTTTTCCATTTGCTGTTTTAACTGTTATATTTGCTTCTCCTAAACCTACAGCTTTTATATTACCATTTTGATCAACAGTAATGACACTAGTATTATCACTACTCCATGTTACTGTTTTATCACTAGCATTATCAGGTACTACTGTTGCTACTAGTTTATCTGTTGTATTAACAATCATTGACTTACTTGTCGTATTTAACGATACTCCAGTTACCTCAATTGTTTTATTTTCTTGCGAATTATTTACTGGATTTTCATTACCAGAATTAGTTGTATTATTTGTATTATTTGTTTTTACTTCAACTTTTTCCCATACAGCTTTTAATGTTGTATCTTCTAAAAGTAGTGCTTCATCATATATTGGTGTCTCATTTTTATCAACCCAAGTCTTAAACTTATATCCTTCTTTGGTTGGGTTTTGTGGTAGTTTTAAAGTTTCACCTTTAACAACTATCATATCATCTATTTTACTTCCACCATCTGTGTCAAATTTAATTGTTATAGTGTCAGCAGTTTCACTAACCCAAACAGCTTTTAATGTTGCATCTTTAGTAACTACATATTCGCTTGGTAATATTTTACCATCTTCATCAGTCCACCCATTGAAAATATATCCTTCTTTTACCGCTATTGGTAATGTTATTGTTTCTTTTTCTTTAGCAGTTATACTTTCAAGACTATTACCTCCATCAGTATTAAATGATATTGTATACCTTTTACTACCTAATGTTAAAATGATAACAACAATAATAATGGCAATGGCTACCAAAGCTCCTAGTAGTCCAAATAATAGTTTTTTGTTTTCAAATATTTTTTTCATTTCACTCCTCCTCTATTTAATTATAAAACTAAATTCTTGAAATGTATATATGCCAAAAGTCATAGTCAAAAGAAAAATATCTGAAAAATATAATAATCCAATTATACAAAATTAAAGAGAACTATTTCTAGTCCTCTAAATACATTTATTTATCATTAGTTTTTGGTGTCACCAACACTACTTTACAAAAAACTCTTAATTATATATTTTTTTCTATAAACTATTGTTCCTACAATACCACTCATAGAAACTAATCCTAAAATAACCCATGTCATAATTTCATCATAAGTTTGTTGATTTTCAATTTTTAATGCATTTGTAGTATTTTAGCTTTTTGTAACAACTATTGTATATTTACTTGCTGGCTCAACTTCAAATTCTGCTCTGTCTTGTGTTCCATCTGGCAAAGTCATATTTGTACCATTTATCGTTACACTTCCAATATTTCCATCTCCAAATGAAAGCTGTATTGTAATTTTATTTTTAATACTTCCTGTTGTATATCCTTTAGCTGTTCTTGTAACATTTGCTGATTCTGTTTCAACTCTTACATTATTTAAATATATTTCCATTCCAAATTCATTGTATGTTCCTCCTACTTCAATGTCTTGAAGAGGATTTACTATTAAATTCAACTTACATTTAAAATTATATCTTATATAATAGTCATCTCTTGTATCATAAATAGTAGCACTTCCTGATTGTTGTAGGTCTTCATGTATATCATCCCCAATAAAAATTGTATCATCGCCATATTTTATTCCATTATATGTTAATGTTGATCTATCAAGTTTACTATAACTAAAATCCAAATTATAAGATTTGTTATCGTCAGTATTTATTAAAGTCATAATGGCTTTATTTTCAGATTCATTTCTAACTATTTTTATAACTGCTTCAGATTCATTTTCTGTAAATTCAAGTTTATTATCAACAACTTTATAATATACTGTATTTTCAAAATTAGCTAAATAACTTAAACATTTGGAAAGATTATCAGTTTTTGTAAAATCAATAGTAAATTCTTTATCTTTTTCTAAAGTAATATCATCTGTTATATTAACATCAGTGTAATGTTCAACAACGATTGTATCTACATTTACTCCGGAGCCTCCTGTAACATCTGTTACACCCGCAGATACATTATTTGTTGGTAGAAAAAAGTTATTATTTTATAGACATTATTTAAGTATTTTGGTAAAATAATATTGGTGGTTAAATGTCTTGTAGTAAAAAAATTGTTATAGTAGAAGATCAAATAATTTTAAATGAAATGTTAAAAAATACTATATCTAATACTTATAATGTAGTAGCTACTAGTGATGATGCTAGTGAATTGATTAAGCTATGTGATTTATATAAACCTGATTTAATATTGACTGATATTTGTACTAAAAATAATTCTAGCGGTATTATTAATGGTAAGAAAGTTAAAGATAAATATGGAAATAAAATTAAAGTTTTAGCTATGACTGGTGTTCCTGATATCACTTTTCTAAATGAGACTAAAAAAGCTAATTTAGATGGTTTTATATATAAGAATATAAGTAGTGAATCTCTTATTAATAGTATTGAGCAAATTTTAAATGGTTATAAATTATTTCCAGATAATGTTGTATATAATACTGCCGACTGCTTAAAAAATTTAACTAATAAAGAATTAGAGATTTTAAAACTTCTTTGTAATGGAAATTCTAGAGAAGAAATAGCGGATTCTTTGAATATTGCAATTGGTACTTTGAAGAATCATATTTCTTCCATACTAAATAAAACTGGATTTGATAACATTTCTAAATTACTTGTCTTTTGTATAGGCAATGGTTATATAGTGCCTAATATGTAACATAAAAAGAAAATCTGATGTTAGATTTTCTTTTTTATATTACTACTTTTAATATAAATTCATCACTATTTTCTATAATTAATATTCCTCCTATTTCTTTTAATTTTCTTCTCATACCTTTTATACCTTCATTTTCATTTATAAAATTATTTGGTTTAATACCATCATTGGTAATAAGCATCTCTATTTTTTCTAAACTATTAGTAATTACTACTTTAATATTTTTGCTATTAGCATGAATTATAGCATTTGTAATAGCCTCTCTAATTATTTCAAAGAATGTTTCTCCTACTTCTTTGTTTTTTGGAAACTTTCCTATAATACTTATATTAATATTAAATACTTTGTATACTTCAATTAATTTTTTTAAATTTTCTTCTGGTGATTTTAAAGTAGTAAATTGTTCAAATAAATTATCTAACATGAATTTTATTTCTTCTTTATTAATATTATCTTGTTTTAAATACTCTCCAAATAATGATAGACGATGTCCTAAAATATCATGAAATTCATTTTTTATTTTAATTAGTTTTTTTTCTTTTTCTACTTCTTCTATATTATTTAATGTTTTAAGTATTTTTTTATTATTTTCTTCTATCTCAATATTTTGATTTCTTGTGTTTTCTTGTATTTTATATATATCAGTTATATCAAGTGCTATTACTTCTTTATTATTATTTATTTTTAATTGCCATACTCTATTTAAGCATTTCAATACATGTTCATTATGTATTTCTTTTATTTCTTTTTCTTTAAGATTATCAATATAATTGTCATTTATTTTATACTCTTTTAATATATCTTTCATAACTACATTAATAAGGATAATGTTTCCTTTATCATTTAAAAACATAATACCATTATCAGATAAATCAATGGCATTTTTTACTGATAGTATTGATAATGATTCTTTTTTTGTTATTCTTTCATAGATTATATTTATTCCGATATATAATGCTAAAATAATGGATATTAAAAATAATATGGTATTGAATTTGTTATTATCTATATAATGCATATTTAGTAATTCTATAATTATTATAAGTAAAAGAATAAATACTTCAAATATTTTTTTTATTAAATATTGCTTTCTTATAAAAAATATTATTGTTACTCTGTATACTTGGAGAATGATAAAAATTATTAATATAAATGTTAATACTTTCATAGTGATACCTCACTTTTAATAATAAAACTAAGATTAGTATCATTATCATAATGTTTTTCATTTACTATTATATTTTCTTCTAATTTTAGTTTATTTTTTATTTTAATATTACTACCTATTGTTACTTTTACTTCTATATTATTATTTTTACAAATTGCAATAAAAATATAATTATCTTGTAATTGTTCTAAAATACTAAATATTACTTCATAAATATTAGACATCATTAGACTATCAATATTCATTTTACTTACTATTACTGCTCCATTAATACCTAGACTCTGACTATCACAAAGTAATTCTTCTAATATTAATTTAATATTTATTTCACTATATATTTCATTATTAAATTCAGAAATTATTAGGGAACTTTTTCTTTTACAATATGCAATTAGTAATTTAATTCTTTCTAAGTTATTTTTATTAATATTTCTTTTATTTAATATTTTTTTAGCTTCTTCTCTTCTACTTTCAAGATTATCTTCTAATTTTAAGATGATTTTTTTTCTTAATCTAATTTCATATAATTTTTTTCTTATCTCTTCTTCATTTTTAAGTTTTTTTTGCTGATTAAGTAATTCTTTTTGTTTTATCTCCATCTCTTTTTTTAATTCATTTAATTTAGTTATATCTTTTTTTATTATTACATAACTATCTTTATTTCTTTTTATATCGTATATTAGATTTTCTTTTTTATATTTATCTTTGATATTTCCTTTCTTTATATTATTTATTATATTATTTGGTATTTTTTTAAATGTATTTGTAAGATATATAGTTTTCCCATCTAAAGAAATAATTGCCATATCAAGAGATGAGTTTTCAAATCTATTTTTATATTTAGAATTATTAGGTATTAAATTTAAATAAAACATTAATTCTATACCTAGACATGTTATGATACTTGTAATAACTGCTAGATTACTATTTCTTATAATACTGAGATTACTTACATATAATCCTGTATATATAATTTCTATAATAAGTATTATTAAAGGTAAAAATGCTTTGAAATCTTTTTTTACTTTTATTTTATCTATTGCTAAATTAATCATTCCTTTAGCTAATAATGAAAACGTCCATATGCATATAATAAAATATATAATGTTATGTTTATATGTATTAAAATCTTCTAGACCACTAGGGAATTTAAAAGCTAGCTGATGTAAATCATTGGCTAAAACTAGAAGTATTAATATTGTTGACACTATATATAGTGCTTTTTTATGTACTTTTTTTCTAATAGATGTATTACTAAAAATATAAAATAGTGTTGGTATTAATAACATTGGAATATAGTATAAATACCAAATTAGTCTATTTATAGTTATATTATCTATTAATGATTTAGATATTCTAAGTATTAACCATAAAATTATTAATAGACCAATATGTAAAATATATTTTCTTGTTTTTTTATCGTATAATTTATAATAGAGTCTTATTAGCCAAAAACTAAAAATTACTAAGTATATTAATGTTTCTTGCATTTTAGTCATTGGATCACCTTCTTTATTTCCATTATAACATGAAATAATATTTTTATTAAATATATATTTTTTTATTTAAATATATAAGTAGACTTTTTTTGTTTACTAAGCATATTATAATAATATGCTTAGTGGAAATTTAATGTTAAATATAGTTTATTTATATAGTTAATACCTTTATTTATAAGGATTTGTATTTTGCAACATTAACTTGAAATGGGTGATTTTTAAAAGAATCAATATCTTTAATTTTTATTGTGACTACACTATCCATAATTATCTATACTCCTAAATTTTATAATTCAATTTCCATTCAATATATTTTTCATAAGATATTTCTCTTCTTAATCTTTTTAATCTTATTATTTACAATTAACTTAAAATTTTTTTTATTGTTATTATGTTTTTATCATTAACATTAGATACATCTATTTGATAATTAGGTATTATTCCTCTAACCACATTAAAGTATATATTAAATCAATAACCTCTTTATAACCATACTTTTTTATAGAATTATCATTCACATTTAATATTTTGGACATTTCTAATACTCATCTTCATTTGGATTTCTTTCTCCTTTGTCATATCTAGTCATTGTTCTACGTTTATTCTCTCCAATAATTCCTAATTTGTCTGATAAATCATCTTGAGTCATTAATCTTATTTGCCTTGCAAAAGATATTCTTTGACCTTGTGATAAATCATCTAATTCAGGTTTTAAATAAACTAATCGAATTTTTTAATCTCCTTTCGTTTCATCGCAAATATATACTTTTAAACTAAAAAAAGGATTAAGAACGACATTTAAGTCTCCTTAATCCTATGTTTATTTAATAATTCTAGTATAAAACTACTAAGAGATTATATTTATATTTTCTAATTTTCCTTTATTTTAAAGGTTTTAGGAATAATTAGTTATTCTCATTTTCCTTGATTGCAGCTTGTGTTATAGCCTGTATAAACTAGTGATTACTATTCTTTTTATTAATATCGGCTCTTGCCACAGCTTATATAAACTAAAGATTTCTATTCCTTTTGATTATACTAGTCTTTGCCACAGCCCTAATTGGTAATAGATTAAAGAAATTAATATAATTTCATTTGCACTAATTAATACCACTATTTTGAATTTGACTAAAAAAATAAATACTATTTTACGCAAAATACTTTTATCTTTAACACACATTAATTATACCATCAAATTTTAAATTACACAAAAAAAATAAGCCTAAGGAACTATGAACTAATCACATTCCTTAGGCTTTTATATATAAATATCTACCATAATATTTTCTTTTAGTTTTTTTGCTCGTTCTAATCCACATGATTGTAATCTTTTTCTATATTTTTTTATATCATCATTTGTAATCCCAATAGAAGTTAAGTACATGTCATTAGACTTAGCATTTTGATTATCAACATTATTACAATTATTTTCTATAACATAAATATCTTTTAAATAATTTAATTTCCATTTAAATCTTCCCTTTTCTACTTTTATTTTTTCTGCAAAAGTTTCTATTAACTCATCTGATATTTCATTATTTCTATCATATTCTAAATTATCAATAATATTTTTCTTTAAATGAGATAGTTTATCTTCTAACTCTTCTCTGGGAATTATTTTATTTTTTTGAGATTGCTCTATTTTTTCTTTCAAAATGGCATTGTTTTTATCAATGTCATTTTTTCTTTTTATATAGTTATCCTTATCTATTAATTCATTTACATACATATCAACTATTCGTTCAAGTTTATTATTATTAGATGATATTTTATCAGCATATTCTTTTATTTCATCATCCATAAACTGATTTATAGAATCATTTTGAATTGTTTCATCAATAATATCACTTGCAATATTCATTATTCTATCCTTATTATCCAAAATAGTATCTAATATAATATTTGCCATTAATTTTAATTTCCATTCTACAACAATTGGTGTTGAACATGCATTATCAGGATCTAATCCTTTTTTAATTCTATAATTTACTGAACCATTATTTTTTTGATTATAACATTGAAAATAAAAAGTCCAAACATCTCTTTCAGAATTTTTATAATAAGTTGATTTATTAAAACTAGAACCACATTCACAAATCAATTTTTTAGTCCAAATACTTTTAGGTGAACAACAACCATGACCTTTTTTTCCTTCTTTAATTACTGAATGTTGTTCTAATATTTCCTGTACTTTTTTAAATTCATCCTTTGTAATAATCGGTTGATGTTTTCCCTCAACAGTTATTTGCTCTACTTCACCTCTATTTTTCTTTGGCTTTTGTTCTAGATAATCTGAAATATAACTTTTTCTATAAATTATAGTTCCAGTATAAAATGGATTTCTTAAAACTCTAACTATAGATGAAGCACTCCACTTTTTTAATCCTGTTGCTGTTGGAATATCATTTAATTCAAGATATGCTTTAATATCAGTACTTCCTTTTCCTTTTAAAAACATATCATAAATAATTCTAACAGTTTTTGCTTGTTATTCATTGATAATCATATCTGAGCCAACTCTATCATACCCTAAAATATTTCCAGTACCATAGAATACTCCATTAAGAAAAGATATTTTTTGACCTGCTTTAACTCTCTGAGAAGTTTTTTTACTTTCATTTTGAGCAAGTGTTGCCATTATTGTTAATTTTAATTCACCATCTTCATCATTAAAAGTCCAAATATTATCCTCTGTAAAATATACTTCAACACCTATCTTCTTAAGTTTTCTTGTTTCTAGTAATGCCATATTCTCTAGCAATATCACTCATTGTTTTATCCTTGCTTGTCTCACAAAGATTAACAATCATTTTTTTGAATTCTTCATTATGTTTCGCGTATTCTTTTTTCATAGACACTTCCTCCGTTTCTATTGATAATTATTATATTACAACTTTCAAATTTTCGTGTCTATATATCTATACTAACACCAATCTTCATTATAGATTGTATTTAACATTCCTTAACCTCTTTTTTCTATAAAAAGATGCAAATCTATACTTAAGCAATTCATCATAATCAAGATTTAAAATATTACTTAACCTAAACAAAAATACACATTTAGGTTTTTTAATTTTACCATTTTCAATTAACCATAATTCTATTTCAGATATATCTGATATTCTTGATAAATCACTTAAAGTAAGATTTAATTTATTTCTTGCTATTTTAATTATTTCACCTAATTTTTTTATATTTAATTTGCCTCTCTTCCTCTCTAGCACTCTTACTATATATTTTTAATGCACAAAATAAAAAAAGTGATAGTCCTAAAACTAACACTATAAATACTATAAATATTAACCATTTCCAAACTGGCATCATATCACCTCATTTCCAAATAAAAAAGAATAGAAATTCTTTTAGAAAATCTATTCTTTATTTAACTTTATT
>JAEDKN010000001.1 GCA_016295795.1 Bacilli bacterium | reverse complement strand
TCTTCATTAGTTCTATGATCTTTAACTAAAGAATACGGATGCATAATATAACTTCTTATTTGTGAACCAAAGTCTATATTTTTTTGTTCTCCTCTTAAATCATCCATTTTTTCATTATTTTTTTCTGTTTGTAAAACCATTAACTTACTTTTTAATATTTGCATAGCCTGTTCCTTATTCTGTATTTGACTCCTACAATTTTGGCAAGTTACAACTATTTTGGTAGGAATATGCGTAATCCTAACAGCAGAATCCGTTGTATTTACATGCTGTCCTCCTGCCCCACTAGATCTATAAACATCTATTTTCAAATCTTTATCATTTATTATTATTTCATTACTTGTTTCTATTTCAGGAATCACATCTACAGAAGCAAAAGAAGTATGACGTCTATTATTTGAATCAAACGGGGATAACCTTATCAATCTATGAATACCCTTCTCATTTTTTAGATATCCATATGAATTTATTCCTTTAACTAATATTGTAGCTGACTTTATTCCAACTTCATCCGTTCCCACCTGATAATCTATTAATTCAGTTTTATAATCATGTTTCTCACACCAACGCAAATACATTCTATATAACATCATAGCCCAGTCGCAAGCTTCAGTTCCCCCAGCACCAGAATGTATTTCTACCGTACAATTACATTTATCATATTCTCCATTTAAAAGCAATAGCGTTTCAAAATCATCAACTTCTTTTATTTTTTCGTTAAGAGTCGCCTCAAATGTAGGCTTCATTTTTTCATCAGACTCAGTTATAGCCAGATCTACCAACTCTATTGAATCAACCACTTCTTTTTTTATATTTTCTAACTTTTCTACCAGATTCTTTAAATTGCTTAGTTGTGAAATTTTCATTTCTGATTTTTTCTTATCATCCCAAAAAGTTGGCAATGCCATTTCAGATTCTAAATCTTGTATTATTTGCCTTTTTTCATCTAAGTCAAAGTTGCCTCCAAATATCATCTAATTTATCATTAAGTTCCATTAGGCTCTTTTTTATATCATTAAATTCCATTCAATCACCCTCTATAATCATAAATTATTATAACATACAAAAACTATAGAAACTACACAATTATATAGTTTCTATAGTTATCTTTACACTTTTGTTCAAAATTTCATCAATTATAATATCATATAATTTGTCTTTTATTATTTTTTCTATTTTTCGGGCCCCAAACTCTTCAAATTTAGATTCTTCAATTATCTTTTCTATTACATTATTACTTATTATTAAATTATCATTATCAAAACCAAAATATTGCTTTAACTCTTTTAGTTGTTTTGTTATGATTTTTCGCATACTTTTTTCATCTAATCTATTAAAAGCCAATACCTTATCAATCCTATTAACGAATTCAATCCCAAGGAACTCTTTTAACTTGTTTATTACATTTGTTTCGCTACTATTTCCAAATCCAACGTTTTCCTTTTTATACCCTATGTTAGATGTCATAATTATTATATTATTATCCATTCTAATCACTTCATTATTTGAGGTCTTCATTACTCCCTCATCTAATGCCTGCAGGAAAAGATTAACAACATTGGGATGAGCCTTTTCTATTTCATCCAATAAAATTATTGCATTAGGTTTCATTTTAACTTCATCTAAGATCGTATTTTTATTTGAAAATCCCACATACCCCGGAGGGGATCCTATTATTTTACTTATAGAATGTTCTTCCCTGTATTCACTCATATCTAACCTAATTAAGTTGTTTTTATTTGATATTACTTTAGCAAGTTCTTTTGCAAGCAATGTTTTTCCTACTCCAGTTGGCCCAGCAAAAAAATAAGAACGTGGTTTGTTTTCAGTTTTATATCCTAATTTTATCCTTTTTATATCCTTTGATAAAGTTTCTATTACTCCTTCTTGACCTATTACCTTCTTATTCAATGTTTTTTCTATATTTTTAAGCTCGTTTAAGTCTTCTTTTATTACCTCATATATAGGAATATTGGCTTTCAGCTTTACAACCTCAGCTATCATATTTCTAGTCACTTCTCTTTTAAGTGAAGAAGATATTACTTTAGATTCTAACTTGTTTATCTCCGACTCAATACATCTTTCTTCTTCCTTGATAGAAGCAGCAAGAGAAAAATTTTGATCAATTATTGCTTTATTTTTTTCTTTACTTAATTTATTTAATTCCAATCTTAAGTTTTCAATCTTTTGCATTCTTTTATCTTTCTTAATAGAAACTTTAGAACATGATTCATCCAATATATCAATCGCTTTATCTGGTTGTTTTCTATTATATATATATTTGTTAGTTAATTCTACTATCAAATTTAATACCTCATCAGGAATAATAACATTATGATATAACTCATAAATAGGTTTAATATTTTTCAAAATTTCCAAAACCTGCAAATCATTAGGTTCTTCTATAATTACGGTCTGAAATCGTCTATCTAAGGCCCTATCATCCTCCAAATACTTTTTATATTCATCTATAGTAGTTGCACCTATTAATTTTAATTTACCTCTAGCCAAAAAAGGTTTCAAAATATTTGAAGCATCTATTGCCCCTTCAGCGCCACCAGCGCCAACCAAAGTATGAATTTCGTCTATAAATAAAATCACTTCTGAGGATTCTTCTATCTCTGCTAATATTTTGCTTATTCTCTCTTCAAACTCTCCACGATACTTTGTACCAGCTATTAAACTTGCCATCGATATAGATATTATCTTTTTATCTTTCAACTTTTCTGGGACAATTCCATTTACAATTTTTCTACTTAGTTCTTCTATTATTGCAGTCTTACCAACTCCAGCTTCTCCAATTAACAATGGATTGTTTTTTGTTCTTCTACATAATATTTCAATTATTCGTTCTATTTCCTTTTCTCTTCCTATTACCGGATCTATTTCTTTTTTTGTAACCTTATCATTCATATTATAACCGTATTCTTCAATTAATAATTTTCGTTTAGATTTCATTCGTTTTTGGCCCTTTTTTATTATGAATTCCTTAGATAATTTATCTATATTCATATGCATACACATAAAAATTCTGATTGCAACTCCTTCACCTTCTTCAAAAAGCGCCATTAATAAATGTTCAAGTCCCACTTCTTCGTCATCATTTTCTTTACAAATTATAATTGCTTCCTCTATTATTCGTTTTAATAAAGGAGTATAAATATACCAATTATTTTTGTCTTTTCCTACACCTATTACTTTCAATAATTCTCTTTTAAAATTATCATAATTTATTCCATTTTTATTTAAGATCTTTGTTACTTTATAACCCGAATTTTTTAATATAGATAATATTAAGTGTTCACTTCCTATATAAGGATGTTTCAATTCGGCCATTTCTTTTTTTGAATCAATTAATACTTTACGCGATTCTTCATTAAATTTAGAAAACATAGAATCTCCTTTCTTTTAATTCTATGTTTATAATGATAGGTTTTTGATTTTTTTATTCCACAAAATACATAAAAAAAAGATTTTTACAAATCTTTTTTATACCACTAAAATTACTATAGTGAAAACTATTAAGCACAATGCAAGTATTTCTAAAATTAATTTCCAATTTGATTTTAACCATTTTCCATAAGGAATATCTAAATATGACAAAATTGCAATTAATATAATACTTGTTGGTGCTAATAGAGTTGAGAACCCATAAATAGCTTGCCAAATCAATGCTATTATTGGGGATAATGATGTATCTGTAATAAGTTCTGTTACATATGGCAAAACGCTCGATGCTGCATAATACATATCAACATTAAGAACGCTTGCTATGAATGCAGACAAACTCATTGTAAACGCATTCAAACCTTTTGTTAAAGTCAATAGCGGTTTAACAATAGTTAAAGTTATTGGATGATAACTTACTATAACTAATACAATATATATTAATATTATTAATACAGCAGGTTTTATAGCTTTTTTTGCACCTTCAATTATATTATCAAAATAATCATTAAATTTTACTTTGTAGATTAGCGATAAAATTATCGATCCTATAACTAACAATACTCCTATTTCAATAACTGTCCATTGTTCAAAGGCACCAACAGAGCCCAATAACTTTCCAAATATTGCAAAGCCACCAATTTTGAAATTTTTTACTGCATCTGTTGCTTTTGTAAACCAATCCAATTTGAAAACTGAAGACCAAGAAGTTAAAGCCAGCATAGCTATTACAAATATCAAATCAAAAATCAACACAACTGGCCAAGTTTTTGATTTTTTATCGGTAACTTTTGGCAAATATTCTTCCTCTGATTTTTTAGAATTATGATTTTTCCCAGCATATCTTAATGTATTAAATATTAATAGTGCTAATCCTAATACTAAAAGAATTATCTTTACAATTATTTGATCAGCGGCTTGTGTACTCAAAATAGAATTTACAATTCCCATTCCATTTTGTGCTACAAGACTATAAGAATCAGTAACATATGTAGATGATACTGTAGTTCCAATTAAACCAACAGCTATAGAACCAACAGTTACCATTGCAGCAGTCACTTTATCATATCCCATTAATAAAATTAATGAAATAATAAATGGAACAATTATCAATAGTCCTAATGATGCTCCACAAACAGAAGTAAATACTGCAAGCAAAATCATTATAATTGATAGAACTATTTTTTCCTTTCCTTTCAATTTCTTAGCAATCTTATCTAATAATGAACGATAAGCTCCAATTTTATGAAGTACTCCATAAAATCCACCAATTGTCAGAATATAGATAGCAATATTACCAAAGTACGACAATGATACTGTTGGATAGTTTAACAAATCAAACAAACCAACCTGACTACGGGTTCCATCACTTACAAGACCATAGGAATAATAAGTGGTAGGAAGAATCCAAGTTAGAAGTACTACTACTAAAATACTTATCCCAACTACTTTAAATAAATTATGTTTTTTCACTTTTTCACCCTCCTAATATCAATTATACAATAATTCTATGCAAATACAAGTTTTTTAGATGAAAAATTGGTGAAATAATAACTTTAAAAAAATAAAAACCAAAGCATTTGTCTTTGGCTTTATATAAATTAAATATCTTTATCTGTAGGTCTCATTAAAGGAAATAATACAACATCTCTTATGCTTTCACTTCCGGTTAACAATTGAACAATACGATCTATTCCCATTCCCCATCCTGATATTGGAGGCATTCCATATTCCATAGCTGTAATATAATCATAATCCATTTCCATAGCTTCTTCATCACCTGAAGCCTTTAACTCAGCTTGTTCTAGTAGTCTTCGTTCTTGCTCCTGAGGATCAACAAGTTCAGAATAACCATTTACTATTTCAGCGCCGTTTATTACTAGTTGAAATCTATCGCTTATTTCTGGGCGAATATCATTACTTCTAGCTAGTGGAGATAAACTAGTAGGATGCTCCGTCAAATATACTGGTCCTAGCATATTAGGTCGCGCTACTTTTTTATAAAGTACATCCACTAAATTACCAAATCCTAAATTTTCAAGAGGAACATCGCTCTCTACCTCTATCTTGTTTTCAATAATTTTAGCTAATAGTTTTTCTTTAGTATTATAAATTTCTATATCTATATCTGCATATTTTATTAACAATTCTCTGAAACTTACTTTGTTCCATTCTCCACTAAAATCAATTTCTCTATCTCCAAATTTAATAACTAGTGTCCCAAACATATTCATAATAATAGTTTGTAGCATATTTTGAATGAATTTCATATTATCTTCATAATTGAAGTAAGCTTGATATGCTTCTATCATTGTAAAATCTTGCAAATGGGCTGGATCCATACCTTCATTTCTAAAGCATCTTGCAATTTCATATACTTTTGGCATTCCTCCAACTACCGCTCTTTTCAAATAAGTCTCTGGCGCAATTCTTAAATAAACATCTAAATCAAGTGCATTATGATGTGCTACAAAAGGTCTAGCAGTAGCACCACTTGCTTTATTATTAAGAATAGGTGTCTCAATCTCTAAATATCCAAGACTATCAAGATAATTTCTAAGCTCTCTTATAAAACGAATTCTAGTAAGAAATCTATCTCTGGTTTCTTGATTCATAATCAAATCAACATATCTCTGTCTATAGCAAGCCTCTAAGTCTGTTAATCCATGAAATTTTTCTGGAAGAGGTTTTAAAGCTTTGCCAAGAAATTCAAATTTGTCAGCTCTAATTGTTTTTTCACCTGTATGTGTAGTAAACATTTCGCCTTCTACACCAATAAAATCTCCTAAATCAAAATTTTCTTTAAAAAATTTGTAATTATCTTCACCAACCATATCAACCTTGATTGAAATCTGAATAGAACCCTCTATATCTCTTATCGTTAGAAAACTTAATTTTCCCATCTTACGCATTAGTGAAATTCTTCCAGCAACTCTAATATTTTTTGTACCATCTTCTATATCTTTTGCTTCTTTCAACGAGTAATTTACTTCATATCTTTCTGGATATGGATTGCAAACATTCCTAATATCTGCAATTTTCCCTCTTCTTACTATCTCTTGTTCTGATAACTCTCTCATTTTATTTCCTCCTCATTTACAACTACGGTGCCACTAATAATATCATGTAATCCTCTACCATCTTTTCTAAAAATCACCATAAATATTATAATGATTATTATAGCATATTGGATATATCCTAATATTGTATTAATACATATGAAAGCATTTTTTTTCAATAACAATATTAGTATCAAATTAATTATATTAAATCCTATACCGTATAATATAAGCGCTCTTACTAGCAATGTGTTAATTGTTAACACTTCATCTTTTGATTTTTTCACTCTAATTTTTAGAAGTTTTTTGCCAAGCGTTTGACCGTTATTATACACTTGATAAATAACAAAGTAAAGAATATATATTATAATACTTATTAAATTTACTATAACATTATCTTTTGAAATATAATAATTAATTTCAATTGCTTTTTCGTAATATTCTTTGCTTTCTATTTTGTTTTCAGACAAATCAGTATTTAACTGTTCTAAATCTTTATATAAATTTTTAGTATTACTATCCGCTGGTATAAACATAGTAACAAAGCTCACTAAAACACTTATTATAAAGAAATCTACTAAATATGCTATGACTCGCTTACTAAAAAATGCTTTCATCATATTCCTCCAATAACTTATTTTTAAATGACTCTAATATAGTTATTATACCATTAATATCAGAAGATTTATACACCATATTTTTTATTTCATTAGATCCTTTTACTCCTTTTAGATACCAAGCTATATGATTTCTTATTTCTAATTTAGCCAACTTCTCAGTTTTTTGCATAGATAGGCTTTTTAAATGTTTAATTGCCATATCTACTTTTTCTATGCTAGTAGGATCCGGCAAAATTATATTTTCATTCAAATATTTATCTATCTGTCTTATTAGCCAAGGATTGCCTAAAACTCCTCTACCAATCATAATTGCATCGCAACCTGTTTCTCTTAACATTCTCTCAGCATCATAAATCGTTAAGATATCACCATTACCAATTACAGGAATTGTTACGGCTTCTTTTACTTTTTTTATTATTGACCAATCGGATTTACCACTATATCCTTGACTGCGAGTCCTTGGATGAACACAAATCGCACTTGCACCTGCTTCTTCACATATTTTGGCGACTTCAACAGCATTTATGCTATTACTATCCCAGCCACTCCTAATTTTTACTGTAACTGGAACCGTCACAGCTTCTACTACTGCTGAGACTATTTGTTTGATTTTTTCCGGATTTTTTAAAAGAGCAGCTCCAGCTTGTGATTTTACTGCTACTTTAGGAACTGGACATCCCATATTTATATCTATAATATCAGGTTTCATATTTTCTTCAATAAATATTGCAGCTTTTACAAAAGATTCTTTATCACTACCAAATATTTGCTGAACTATAGGTCTTTCTTCTTCTTCCATATAAAGCATATCAATCGTCTTTTTATTATTATAAAATATTGCCTTATCACTTACCATTTCCGCATATATAAGACCACAGCCCATTTCTTTAATAATTTTTCTAAAACTAGAATTACATATACCAGCCATAGGAGCTAGAACTATTTGATTTTGAATTTTTACATTACCAATATGCCACATTTTCATCACCTATTGATGAGTATATCACATTTTTTTAAACATTAAAACCGAAGAAAATCAAGTTAAATTCATAAAAAAAAAAGATATAAATATATCTTAGAAAACTACATTGATTTTTTTTCAATAGTTCTGCATTTAAAATAATAAAAAATCAGAATTAAACCATACAACAATCCGAACATATCTTTCGCAGTAAAAAAATCAATAACGAAATATAATCCGAACAAAAAGAGTAGTACTACTGGATCAAAACTATTTCCTTTTACCATAATATTTCCTTTCCTAATTACTACTACTACGAGAACACTATAACACAAATAAAAGAAAGAAAAAAGACTTTTTCTCTCTTTTTTATCATTTTTACAATCATTTACACTTGTGTTTTATCTATTCTTTTAAATAGAGGCTTGGCTTCTTTTGCTTTATAAATGTTGTTATCGTTAAAAGAAGCACTGTAATCTTCTAAGCCTATTTGATTTAATATTTCATCACCAGTAGAAGGCAAGAACGGTTTTAATAACACAGCAGAAACTCTTATCGATTCAAGTAAATTATATATAACAGTCTCAAGACGAGCTATTTTCGATTGATCTTTAGCCAATACCCAAGGCATAGTCTCATCAATGTATTTATTACTTCTTCTTAATAGATCGAATATTTCATCTAAAGCAGCGCCAACTTCTAAATTTTCCATCTTTAACTCTACGTTTTTATCTAAAGAATTTACTTTTTCAATCAGTTCCTTATCAATACTTTCAAAAACATTAGTATTTTGTATTTTTCCATCAAAATATTTATTTGCCATTGCAACTGTTCTATTGACTAAATTTCCTAATACGTTCGCTAGATCACTGTTTACCCTTTCTATTAATAATTCTCTTGTCAAATTGCCATCATTAGCATAAGGGATTTCATGCAAAACATAATATCTAATAGCATCTACGCCAAATTCTTTAACAAGGTCATCTGCATATAAAATGTTCCCTTTAGATTTACTCATTTTATCATTTCCGAAAAGTAACCATGGATGTCCAAAAATTTGCTTAGGCAATGGAATATCAAGAGACATTAAGAAACATGGCCAATATATAGAGTGAAATCGCACAATGTCTTTACCTATTAAATGAAGATCAGCTGGCCAATATTTTTTAAATTCCTCACTTGGAGAATCAACATCATATCCAATATTTGTAATATAATTGGTAAGCGCATCAAGCCAAACATAAACAACATGTTTAGGATCAAAATCAACAGGTATTCCCCAGCTAAATGATGTTCTTGATACACATAAATCTTGAAGCCCTGGCTTTATGAAATTATTAATCATCTCATTTTTCCTAGAATCCGGTTTTATGAAACCAGGATGTTCATTATAATATTGAATTAATCTATCTTGATATTTTGATAGTCTAAAAAAGTATGCTTCTTCACTAGCTTTTTCTACATTTCTTCCACAATCTGGACATTTTCCATCTATAAGCTGACTCTCTGTAAAAAATGATTCACAAGGAGTACAATACAAGCCCTCATATTTACCTAAATAAATGTCCCCTTTATCGTACATTTTTTTAAATATTTTTTGAACCTGTCTTTCATGCTTTGGATCTGTAGTTCTAACAAATTTATCATAGCTTGTGTTCATAATATCCCAAATATTTTTTATTTCTGTAGCAACTTCATCTACAAATTCTTTTGGAGTAATTCCTTTTTCTTTTGCCTTTAATTCTATCTTCTCTCCATGCTCATCAGTTCCCGTTTGAAAATAAACATCAAATCCTTTAAATCTTTTATATCTTGCTATTGCATCAGCTAAAACTATCTCATAAGTATTTCCAATATGAGGTTTTCCAGAGGTATAAGCAATAGCTGTTGTTATATAATATTTTTCCACATTAATCACCTTTCTCATTCGTAGAACCTAACCCAGAGGTCCTTAAATTTTCTATTTTTTCTTCATTATCTACTAACAAATAATTAAAAAATATACCCTGACATATTTTGTCCCCTTGTTCAACGACATAATCTTTTTCTCCATGATTTTCCAATTTTATCCAAATATGCCCTTCATTTTCTTTGTTATTATAGTAGTCACAATCAATTATTCCTACTTGATTGCACATCCGAACGTTATATTTAAAACCCTGGCTACTTCTAACAAAAATCATGAAAACTTCGTCAGGATTCATGCAGACCTTTATTCCTAAGGGAATCTTCTTTACTTCTTTTGGTTTTAGTACAAATCTAAATAAAGCTTCAAAATCATACCCCGCACTATATTTAGTACTTCTTTTAGGTAATTTAAAATAATCATACAGTCCTTTATCACTACATATGTCTTTGCAAAACTGATCATAACTTATTTTTTCAAAAAATCTTGGCATAATAGCAACACCTCCTAAATAAAAAAAGCAATTATTCGCTCATAAGGACGAATAATCGCGGTACCACCTTAATTTATAGAAAAATCTATACACTCTATGCATTAACGCTGCTAACGTACTAGCTTACATATCAACTAATAAGTTCAGGAGCCATTTATTATATTATTAACATCTTTTTGCACCAACCAAAGACTCTCTATAGATAATTAATATAACTCTCTCCTTCAAAACAATAAATATATTTGATTATAACATATTTATGATTTAAATTTCAATATGTCTAATTAACAAATTAACAATTATATCCATTATTTTTTCTTCGACTTCTCCAATCTCACTTTCTTCCTTTATAAAAATAACGCTCCCTATTGCATCGCCGTTTATTATTATTGGTTGAACTATATATTCTAAATTATTACCACTTATAAAATTATCCTTTTGTCGTTTTCTCTTAATTATTGCATTATATATAGAATCATCTATTGGTTTATATAAATATTTTATTGACAAACTTCCCGATGCAAACAAAGTTTTATCAGTATCCGTAATTAATATACTTGTATTTGTAGCCTTAGAAATAATATCGATAAGTTGCTCTAAAGAATCAGAATAGCCATTAATTAAATCCTTCTTCCTTAAAATTATTTTATCGTTATCTAAGAATATTTCCAAACATTCACCAGATTTAATTCTTAAAGATTTTCTTAATTCCTTTGGTATTACTATTCTACCCAAACTATCAACTCTTCTAATAATTCCAGTTGTTTCCATTTAATACCTTCTTCCCAAAAATAGTATCTGTCTTTTTTTATTTTTTATACAAAAAAAAGACTATGCGGTCGTTTTCTCTTTTATTTTAGGGTTTTGACCTACAACGGTCTCAAGATTTTGACCTCCAACAGTCTTATAATTCATATCAATATAATGTTCATATGTAGCCTTAGTAATATTTTTCAAAGTTGAATTTCTATCATTTATAGAATCAAGAATAGAATCAGATAAAATATGATCATAACTAGATAAACAAAAATTTATTTTTTCTTTTGCTTCTTCCTCAGTCAATTTATATTTTTCTACTATTCGATTAAACATATCAATATATATAGCCTTATTCATATCTACATCAAAACTCTTTCTAAAATTTTTAAGAGATTCATCAATTATAATAGCTACATCTTCTAGAGTAATATCATCTTTAGTTTTCACTTTTTCAGCCAACTCTTTTCTTCTTTTATCTAGCAATTTAAGAGTTAACTCTTTTATTTCTAATTCTTCTTGTTTAATTAATTCTGTTAAACCTTTCAAATCATATTTTATATGATATTCCATAAAAACATCATTAATTTTTTTTATAAGTTTTTGACTTGAAAGTAAAATTTTATTGTTTACAGTAAGACTTAACGAATGCGAATTATTCTCAATATCTAATAGCAGTTTATCTAACAAAATTTTTTTATTTTTTTCCTCAAATAGTTGCCGTACCGTATTATCCATATACATCATTCCTTTATTTTCTAAATAAATATTAACAAATATATCGAAAACAGTCAAGAAATGTACCTAATCTTTTAATTTTATATTACTTAATAATTCAGTTAAATAATATATATAATGTTTTTCTAAATTAGTTATATTTAGTATAATTTTTAATACATCATTTTTATATTGAAATCTAAATTCATTTGAAATTTTAATGGCTGAAGTAAATAATTCTTCACCATCAATTCTATTTGATGTTGCCTTATCAAAATATATTTCAATAAATCGAGATGTTTGGTTTACCTTAGATACATTTAGATTTTTTGCAAGGGCTTCAAACCATTCTTCATACATATATATTATTATATCTTCATTTAATTTGCCAAATCTATCCTCTATTTCATTTTTTACTTCATTTAGCATATCAAAAGAATCAACTTTATTTATTAGTCTATGAATTTCTATTTTTAATTCTCCTTCTTCAACATAATTATCGGATATATGAGTTGAAACATTCAATAAATTATTTGAAATTTTTTCATCTTTATCAGAATCAATTTTAACCCCTTTTAGTTTATTTACCTCTTCATTAAGTATTTTTAAATATAAATCTATTCCTATACTATCAATAAATCCTGCTTGTTCACTTCCAAGAATATCACCAGCGCCTCTTATAGATAAGTCTCTAGAAGCTATTGAAAATCCACTTCCCAACTCAGTAAATTCTTTTATTGCATTTAAGCGTTTAATTGCAGTTTCATTAAGAATTTTATCTTTTGAATACATTAAATATGCATATGCAATTTTATTACTCCTACCGACTCTTCCTCTTATCTGATACAATTGGCTTAATCCAAAATGATCTGCATTATAAATAATTAGTGTATTCACATTATTAATATCTATACCTGTTTCTATAATAGTAGTACAAACCATAATGTCATATTCACGATTGATAAAAGCATTCATTCTATCTTCTAGCTCTACTTTGTTCAATTGACCATGTGCAAATATTACTTTAGAATCAGGAACCAATTGCTTAATTTCATTAACTTTATTCTCTATTTTTGCAACATTATTATAAAGGACAAAAATTTGGCCTCCCCTAGCTAACTCTTTATATATTGCATCCCTAACTAAAGCTTTGTTTTCTTCTATAACATATGTTTGTATAGGATATCTATCAACCGGAGGTGTCTCTATTAGTGATAAACTTCTTATACCGGCTAATGACATTTGCAAAGTTCTTGGAATTGGTGTTGCTGTTAAGGTTAATACATCTATATTTTCCTTATACTCTTTTATCATTTCTTTATGAGAAACCCCAAATCTTTGCTCCTCATCAATCACCAAAAAGCCTAAATCTTTCGGTTTTATATCTTTACTTAATAGTCTATGAGTACCAAATAAAACATCAATTTTCCCACTAGCTAAATCATTAATGATTCTTTTTGTTTCTTTAGATGAAGTGAATCTATTTAATAATGCTAAATTAACTGGATAATTCGAAAATCTTATTTTTGCTTTCTCATATTGTTGATTTGAAAGAATCGTTGTAGGACAGAGATATAAAACTTGTTTTGAATTATTGACAGCTTTAAAAATAGCTCTAAATGCAACCTCAGTTTTTCCGTATCCAACATCACCGCATAACAAACGATCCATGGGCTTATTAGACTCCATATCTTGTTTTATTATCTCAATTGCCCTCAATTGATCTGGAGTTTCTTCAAATTCAAACTCACTTTCAAACATCGTTTGTAATTCGTTATCTTTTTCAAAAGCAAAACCCATCTGCATATTTCTTTTTGCATAGAGCTCTAATAATTTCTTTGCTATATCATTTACTTTATTTCTAACTCTTAATTTTGTATTTTGCCATTCGCTACTTCCGAGTTTATTAATCTTAGCACGAATTCCTTCTTTTCCCGTATATTTACCAATTAGTTCTATTTTTTCAACTGGAATATACAATTTATCAGTTCCTGCATATAAAATTTCTAAATAATCTTTTTTTAATCCACTTTGAGTCAATGTTTTTATTCCATTATAAATTCCTATACCACTTGATGCATGTACCACATAATCTCCAATTTCTAAATTTGAAAGGCTTTTTATCTTTGATGTATACTTAAACCTACTCTTATATTTTGTTTCTGTTTTTCGTCCAAAAAGTTCTTTAGGAGTTAAAAAAACATAATTTCCATATATAAATCCTTCATTTAAATCTTTTTCAATTATATTTATTTGTCGTTCATATATTTCCTCATCGTTAGTTATAACATATTTATGTTTTAGGTATTTAACAAAGGATTTAATTTGAAAACCTTTCAAATAAATTATTATTGTTTTCTTATCCAGTAACTGCTTTTTCAGATAATCATTTATAAGTTCTATATTTTCTGAAAACATTGGTACAGTTTTAACATTATAATTATAAATATTATTTTTTGGCAAATTTTCAAAATAATTGTCAATAGTATTATAATATATAAAATCATCAACCATAACTTTATCAAGCGAAAACATATATTCTCCAGTATATTTTTCATCTTTTAAATTTTTGTATTGGAAAATATCATCAATCAATTTTTGATACGAAATCTTAATTTGAGAATAATCTTTCATTATTACCAATGGATTGTTTAAATAATCATTTATATTAACTACATTTTTGTTGTAGTCAGGTAGAAACTTCTGGGATTTAGTTATATAATCTATATATATATTTTCATCTGTCAAAAATTCAGTATTGGGAGCTATTGTGACATTATTAATTTCACGTAAAGATTTTTGAGTTTCACTATCAAATTCACGTATTGAATCTATCTCATCATCAAAATATTCAATTCTAACCGGATTCTCTGAATTAATTGGATAAACATCTACCAGGAATCCCCTAATTCCCACCTCGCCTGTATTAGTAACTATAGTTTCCTTTTTATAACCAATATTTAATAACTTTTCAATTAGATCATCTCTGCAATAAATATCACCTGTTTTCAGAGATATTTCACTTTTTATATAGGTTTTAGAATTGGGCAAATATCTCAAATAAGCATTTAAATGCGTAACTACAATGTGTGGAGTTTCATTTGATAGTTTATTCAGAGTATCTAATCGTACCGTTTTTAACTCAGGACTAATAGCTATAGATTCACTTGTAAGAAAATCATCCATAGGAAATAAAAGAACACTATTATTATATTTTTCTAAGGATGAAAAAATTTTATTTGCTTCATACAAAGACGAAGTAAGAATCAATATATTCTGTGATTTTTCTAAAAACAATCTATTTACATATGCACAAAAAAACTCATTAGTCATCCCACACAGACCAATGTTCTTAGTATTATCAATTGGTATAATTTTATTTAATATATCGTTCATAATTCCTCTATTTATGATTATACTTTGACATCAATTGATCAAAATCTAGTAATAGGAAATCATCAATTATATTGTTAACGATCTCAAATATCTGATTATATTTTTCAAAATCTGATTTTTGTATTTTTCCCAATACATAATCTTTAGTGTCTATATTCTTATTATTTGAAATTCCTATTTTTAATCTTTTATAATCAGAAGTTTTTAATAATTTTTCAATATTCTTAAGACCATTATGCCCCCCGCTACTTCCACCAGGTTTCAATTTATATTTTCCTGTTTCTAAATCTAAATCATCATTTACTATCAAAATATTATTAATATCTATTTTATAATAATCTACAAATTTTTTTATAACTTCGCCCGAAAGATTTATATACAATTGTGGCTTCAACAAAAGAACAGTTTCTCTTCCTATGTTTTCAATAGCATACATGCCCCCAAATTTTTCTTTTGATATTGATATATTCCTTGCCTTGGCATAATTATCTATAGCCATAAAACCAATATTATGACGAGTATTTTCATATTCTGAACCAGGATTTCCCAATCCAACTATAAGTTTCATAAAATCACCTCAAATCACAAAATTATTTCCCGGGAAATAATTTTAATCTAAATTAGTTTAAATAGTCTTATTACTTACTACCCAACTTACAATAAATTTATTTTCTGTATTATAATTCATCTGTTGTTGTTGCCTATTCATTTAAATTTAGTATATTCTGTAATTTTTGAATATTATAAATCTCAAGGACCATAATCTTTTCTGAAACCTAGAGTTTCATTATTACAATTATCACATTCCTTAGCAATTAATAGCGATCTCACAAGACTATATGAATTTGAATCAATTACATAAATATTTAATCTTTTAATATATATATTACCTAAAAAATTAATTATTAATATGATACTCTCTATATATAACAGATTTAGGTACATCTCTTTCTATCGCTACTTTCTTAATAGCTTCTTTTTCGGTCATGCCATCTTCTAAATAAAGATTAATATGTTCCAAAACAGTCATAGTGGAAAAATCTTCTTGTTGTAAATTTCCTTCTACAACAACAACCATTTCTCCTTTCAAAGTATCTGCTATTTCTAATACTTCTTCAAGGGTTCCACGAATAACTTCTTCATATTTTTTACTAATTTCTCTACATAAAGCAATCCTCCTATTACCAAATACTTCAAGTAATGATTTTAACATATCATAAATTCTATGAGGCGCTTCATATAGAATGATAGTATAAGGTAATTTTTTCAAAGATTCAAGTTCTTTTACTCTTCTTGATTCTTTACTATTTAAAAATCCATAAAACAAGAAAGGGGCAGGGTTAATTCCAGACATTGTCAAAGCAGGGACAAAAGCAGTAGGTCCTGGCAAACTAATAACATTATAGCCATTCTTAGATATAAATTGTACAATTTTATATCCAGGGTCACTTATTATAGGAGTTCCTCTATCTGTCACAAGTCCTATATTTAACCCATCATTTAATTTTTCTAAAATCTTTTGTTTTAAATCGTTTTCATTATGATCATCACAATGTATTAATTTCTTTTTAATATTAAATTTTCGTAATAATTCTGAGGTTACTCTAGTATCTTCGCAAAGTATTAAATCAACCATTTTTAATGTATCTAACGCCCTTTTTGTTATATCATCCATATTTCCGACGGGAGTAGGAATAAGGTAAAGTGAATTAGTTCCATCATAACTCTTTTGTCTCATAATATCCTCCTATTCGAAACATTTCATTACTTCTTCAGTATATTTTCCGTTCTCAGTATGTACAATTATATAATTTATAGTTTTAATTCCTGAATTTGCATTTTTAACACCCTCCACCAAAAAAAGATTTGAAGTAGTGTTTTCTTTTGGAAATATAAATTTGATTCTTTTTGGTTCAATATTTCTTTCTTTCATTAAACTTAATATTTCAGTTAGTCTATCAACCCTATGTACCATAGCAAATTTTCCTTTATTTTTTAAAAGTTTAGACGAAACAGTCAATAACTGATCGAGCGTTAACGAAATTTCGTGTCTTGCAATAGCCTTAGTGTTAACCTCATTTAATTTTGATTTTCCATTTAGTTTAAAATATGGAGGATTTGAAAGAATCACATCAAATGTTTCGGGTTTGAAATACTTGTCTATCTCATTTACATCATCATTTATTAGTTTTATTTTTGATTCCAACGAATTCAATTCTATAGTTTCCCTTGCCATTTCGTAAACTTCTTTCTGAATTTCTATTCCATATATTTCAGCATCAGTTTTAGTAGATAATATTAATGGAATCGGTGCATTTCCAGTTCCTATATCTAAAATTTTTTTAACGTTTTTATTTAAAGTTACAAAATTAGGAAGTAATACTGAATCCAAAGAGAAACTAAACCAATCAGTATCTTGAACTATTTTTAAATTTTTATATCCAAGCAAATCATTTATTACTTTCATAATTACTCAATTCCAAATTTATAATAGTTTTATCAGCTGTTTCTATATCAAATGTTCTTTTAAACAAATTGTGACTAATAACTTTCCCTGTTATATTTTTATATTTAATTATACTTCCTATATTTGGAAAATCTTTTTTTAATTCAGTATACTGCTCATCTTCATAATTCAGACAACATAGTAATCTACCACAAATACCATTAATTTTGTCTGGCTTTAATGAAATATATTGATTTTTTGCCATATTTATAGAAACCGTTTCAAAATCATTTAAAAATAAGTTGCAACATAAAAATCTTCCGCAAGGACCAAGGCCTCCTATTTCTTTTGCCTTATCTCTAACACCTATTTGCCTCAATTCAATCCTAGTTTTATAAATTGAAGCTAATTTTTTTGCTAATTCTCTAAAATCAACTCGGTCATCTGCAATAAAATTAAAAATTAATTGATTTCTATCAAGAGTAAAATTAGCATTTAATATATTCATCTTCAAATCCAATGATTTTGCCAAAGATTTAGCTTTGTTTAAAGCGACATTAGAGTCACTCTTATTTTTTTCGTATAATTTGATATCTTCCTTTGTAGCTTTTCTAATAACTTTTTTCAAGGGTTTCATTATCTTGTTTTCATCTAATTCAAAAATTTTGCTATTAACCGTTCCAAACTGAATTCCTCTGTCTGATTCGACAATTACACTCTCACCTGCTTCTAGGTCTAAATTATTGTTAGAAAAGAAATATGTTTTATTTGAATTTAAAAAAGATATTTTCACCACTTTTTGTTTCATGTTTTACCTCCCTAATCAATAAATAGTTGATCCAAAATCACCCTAACATTAACATTAGAATTAATAAGTCTTTCCATTTTTTCAACTTTTTTTATCTTTTTTATTATATTTTCAATTTTATTTTTGGTAGATATTTCCCTATATTCTTCAATAAAATCAGAGCTATTCGATGACTCTTTATTCAATAAAATATCTAAAATATTTTTATAAATTAACATCCAACTTTCAATATATTTTTTTATATCTTCTATTTTTAAATTATATAATTCTGATAAATAAGCAACGGCCCTATTACCATTATTTTCATAAATTTTTATATATTTTAAAGCTTCAGAAAAGCTATCATCATCCACACGAGTTACATATCTATTTAAATTAACAGTTTGGCAACGAGAAATTATTGTCTCTAAAACACTATATATGTTTTTAGTAACCAATATAGCAATAATCTCATCATCAGGTTCTTCCAAAAATTTTAGAAGAGAATTTGCAGCTGCAGGATTTAAATATTCTGCATACTCTATTATGTAAAATCTTTTTATAGAATTTAAAGACTTATTTTTAAATTCTGATTTTAATTCAATTATCTGTTCTTTCTTTATTGTATTATCTAACGATCTAATTATTTTTAAATCCTCAAAAATATTATTGTCAATTCTTCTATAAATATCTTCTAATTTATTTCTGTCATCAATATCTTTCTCTAATATTTTTTTTATAAAATAAATAGATTTATCTGTCGAATAATCATCATCAACCTCAAATAAGAAGGCATGTCCAATCTTGTTAGTTTTAGAAATACTATTTAATAATTTATTAAATTCATCATTCATAAATTTCACCCTTATCAACTAAATATAGTTATCATAGATATTAATAATGTTATCATTCCAGGCAAATCAAGTAAAGCAACTAATAAAACAGTTATAAAATTAATCGGAATTATTATATTAAAATTAACTGATATCAAATTGAAACTATATAATAAAAACACTGCAAATAAAATTTTTTTAATTAGTTTTAACATAAAATCACCTGTTTAATTTTATGAAGAAAAAACTATTCTATTCTAATTCTTTTCTATCTAGAATAGCCCTCTCTAAAGTCAATGCATCAATATATTCCATATCTGCTCCAATTGGTATTCCACTAGCAATACGAGTAATTTTAATATTTAACCCCTCCAAAACTCGCTTTATATATAAACTAGTAGTTTCCCCTTCAATGCTCGGCTTAACAGCAATTATTATCTCTTTAAAGTTGTTTTCTTTAATCCTTTTTAATAATTTTTCTAAACCAATATCCTCAGGATTTATACCATCCAATGGCGAGATCAAATTTTCAATGACATGATAATATCCATTAAAAACACCATTTTTTTCAAACATATATATATTTTTAGGATCTTCTACAATACATAAAATTTCATTATTACGTGTTTTATCAGCACAAATATCACATATATCATTATCAGTAAAATTATTACAAATACTGCATTTACGGATATTATTTTTTGCATTCAATAAACTTTCTGAAAAGAATTCTACATTTTCTTCATCAAAATCTAGTATAAAAAACGCCATCCTCTCAGCTGTTTTTTCACCTATTCCAGGAAGCATTTTAAAACTTTCAATCAAATTTTTAATACTTTTTGGATACATTAAAAAAGTCCAGGGATATTTGCATATTTTCCCATTTTTTCCTCAGTAAGTTTATCAACACTTTTAAATGCATTATTAACAGCAACCATAATCATATCTTCTAATATTTCTATATCTTCTTTTTCTAATTTTTCTGTTTCAATTTTAATTTTCTTTATTTCCTTTTTCCCATTTGTAACAACAGTTACAAAAGAATTATTTCCAACAAATTCAGTATTGTCTATTTCTTCTTTGGTTTTCATCATTTCCTTTTGTAAAGTTTGTGCTTGTTTCATTATAGCTTGCATATTCATATATTATCTCTCCTCAATTAATTATTAATTCGCCAAACAAATCTTTGGCTCGATCTATTATATCATTTTCTTGTGTATTTTTTTCCGCTTGGGAATCATTTTCAAGAATATATTCGTATTTTTCATTGTTTTTCAGTTTTCTTAAATATTCTGCCTTCAACTCACCCCATTCCTTCTTATCAACAGCAATTAATTTTTGATCAATTTCAAATTTTGTTAGAAGAATATCTTCATAAATTTCAAGACTTTCATTTATTTTGTTCGAAGATGAGGAATATTCTGTGCAAATCATCAAGTTGTTTTTACTGCAAACAACAGGTACACTATCCTCCAAATCACATATAAATGCCCCAATATTTTTATCAAATATATACTTATTTAAATTTTTCCACTTTTGCTTTATCTCATTTAAAAGATTTTTATCAGCGTTAGCAAAAGAATTATTTTTTCTCGCATATATAATATAAGTAGATATAGTATTTGCCGTTTTATTCTTTTCATTTTCAGAAAATATTTCCCGGGAAATATTTTTTCGAACATTTGTTTTACAACCTGTTGCAGTCAAATCTAATATCAACATTTGAAATATAATTTCAGGATTATGAGAAAATTTCATTTTTACATGATATTCATTAATTTTATTTAAAATTTCTATCAATTCGTACTTTTCTTCTAAAACTATCATATTTTTTATTTTAAAAATAATATCATTAAGTATCTTAAAAAGATCTTTTCCAGAATCAGAATATTCATCAATTTTTTTTAGTAAAAAAGTAAAATCTCCTTCTAGTAAAGACGAAACAAATTGATTGATTTCATTTTCAGTTATAAGTCCTAATACAGATTTAACATCATCTATTTTTACATCATCATTAGCATAAGAAAAAACCTTATCTAATATTCCTATAGCGTCCCTCATTCCACCATTTGAATTTCTAGCTATTTCTCTTATAGCTTCCTCGGATATGTTAATATTTTCTTTTTTTGAAATTTCATTAAGTCTTTCAAATATACTATTATTGTCTATTTTTTTAAATTCAATTGTTTGACATCTAGAAATTATTGTAGAAGGAACTTTATATATTTCAGTTGTTGCGAGTATAAAAACAACATGTTCTGGTGGCTCTTCAAGCGTTTTTAATAAAGCGTTAAATGCTCCGGTTGAAAGCATATGTACCTCATCTATAATGTAAACTTTATATTTTAAATTGTTAGGAACTAAGTTTATTTTGTTTTTTAGTTCTCTTATTTCATCTACACCATTATTAGAAGCAGCATCAATTTCTATAATATCAATGCAATTTTTATCTTTGCTATTAATACAATTTTCACATTTTTCACAGCATTCTCCATCTTTTATATCTAAACAATTAATAATTCGAGAAAACATTTTTGCTATTGATGTTTTTCCCGTTCCTCTAGGTCCGAAAAATAAGTATGCATGTGAAATTCGATTATTGATTATAGAATTAACAAGTATTTTTTTAGCAACATTTTGTCCATACACTTCATCGAATCTTGAAGGTCTATATTTTCTATATAAGCTCTGATAAAGCATTTTTTTCCTCCTTTCAACAAAGATACATATATTATATCACTTTTTATTTTCATTTCATATCAAGAAATTGAATTTTAAGAAAAAAATAAATAATGTTTCACGTGAAACATTATTTATTAACTCTTAGCTCGTTAAAAAAAGTCCTAATCAAATCAGAATGTATATTAATTTTTTCTATTCTCACTTGATGATTATTTTTTTTGTTATGTAATATATTACTGGATATATGAGTAATAAATTTATTATTAGAATTATCTAAATAAACCAATTTTGATATTCTTGCTTGTTGAATTGCTGCCGCACACATTGGACAAGGAAATAATGTGGTATAAATAACGCATTCGTTCAAACGCCAACTTTTCATTTTTTTACAAGCTTTATCTATTGCTATCAATTCTGCATGTTTCAAAACATTTTGATTTTTTTCTTTTTTATTATATCCCTTTGCTATAATTTTATTTTTATATACAATAATGGCTCCCACTGGTACATCAGAGTTGTTATACGCTTTATTGGCCTCTAATAAAGCTATTTTCATAAAGCGATCATCCATATTCATCACTCCATAATAAATGATGCACACAATCATTAAGTGTTAAGGCTGCTATCTTCCGATTCTGACCTGGTTCCACCATGATTGTTGCATCGATAATTATATTATATTATTTTTTATATTTTTGCAAGACTTTATTTTATATTTCAAAAAAACATGTTTCACGTGAAACATAAAAATATTTCCCGGGAAATATTTTTATATAATTTATTTCCCGGGAAATAATTTTGTATTTAATAAAATTATTTTTTTACTATTTTTCTTCTTTTTCTACAAGTGCAATTGTTGAAACTTTTTGATTTTCTTTTAAATTAATTAATTTCACTCCTTGAGTGTTTCTACTCATTGTTGAAATTTGCTCTGTATCTATTCTTATAATAATTCCACTATTAGTAATAACCAAAACATCTTCATTTTCTGTAACTGTCCTTAATGAAATTAACATTCCATTTTTATCTGTTACATTTAAAGCTTTAACTCCTTTACTTCCTCTATGTGTTAATCTATATTGATCTGCTTTTGTTTTTTTACCATATCCTTTTTCAGTAACCACAAGAACATCACTATCAGAATCAATTACTTCCGCACCAACAACATAAGCATCAACAAAACTAATACCTCTAACACCACTACTGCTTCTTCCCATTATTCTAATTTCGGTTTCGTTAAATCTTGCCATTCTACCATTACTAGCTCCAATTAAAATTTCATTAGAACCATTTGTTTTTCTAACAGCAATCAATTCGTCGTCTTCTTTTAATACTATTGCTTTCTTTCCATTATTTCTAATATTTTCAAATTCTTCTATTTTAGTACGCTTTGTTAGACCAGATTTAGTAAAAAACATCAAATATTTGTTCGTTTTTTCCTCGGATTCGATCATTACCATAGAAGTTATTTTTTCTTCTTTTTCCAAAGGTAACAAATTAATTATTGGCAATCCTTTAGACTGTCTGCTGAATTCCGGAATTTCGTATCCTTTCATTCTATATACTTTTCCTTTATTACTAAAGAATAATACATAATCATGGGTTTTCATATTAATCATTTTTTCAACAAAATCTTCTTCATTAGTAGTCATTCCTTTAATTCCTACACCACCACGATTTTGAGTACGATATGAATCGACTAACATCCTCTTTATATATCCCTTGTTAGTAAGTGTTATAAGTATCTTTTCAACAGGAATTAATGATTCATCCTCTATGTATTCAATGGCAGTCATATCTATACTCGTTCTTCTTTCATCTCCGTATTTTTCTTTAATTTCCAATAATTCTTTCTTAATTACTGCTAATATTTTTTCGTCGCTACTTAAAATTAACCTTAATTCATCAATAATTTTTAATAATTCTGCTAATTCGTTTTCAATCTTTTCTCTTTCTAAACCGGTCAAACGTCTTAGCTTCATTTCCAATATTGCATTAGCCTGCGCTTCACTAAGGCCAAATTGAGCAATTAATCCACTTCTAGCATCATCGTCGCCTTTCGATGCTTTTATAAGCTTGATAATAGCATCTATATGATCTAAAGCAATCTTCAAACCTTCTAATATATGAACTCTTTTTTCAGCCGCTTCTAAATCAAATTGAGTTCTACGAATAATAATTTCTCTCTGAAAATCAATGTATTTAGAAATAATATCTTTAAGACCCAGAGTTTTAGGTACGCCTTGATCTAACATTAAGAAAATTATACCATAGCTTGTCTGAAATGCTGTATGTTTATAAAGTTTATTCAAAACAACTTGAGCATTTGCATCTTTTTTTAGTGTTATAGTAATTTTAATTCCATCTTTCAAATCTGAGTGATAATCAGCTATTCCCTCAATAACTTTATTATGAACAAGTTCTGCAACTTTGTTTTTTAGTTCTAAAGTATTAACACCATAAGGAACTTCGTCTATTATAATATATTGCTTTCCATTTTTTTCTTCAATTCTAGCTCTGCTACGAATTGTAATAGTCCCTCTTCCTGTTTCATATGCTTTTCTAATTCCGCTATTTCCTAAAATTATGGCTCCTGTAGGAAAATCTGGACCTTTAATATAATTCATCAATTCATTTAAATCTATTGCAGGGTTATCAATATATGCTATACATCCATCAATTACTTCACCTAAATTATGTGGAGGAATATTTGTAGCCATACCAACTGCTATACCTGTTGTTCCATTAACTAAAATATTAGGAAACCTAGAAGGCAAAACAACTGGTTCCTTTTCGGATTCATCAAAATTTGGTATAAAATCAACTGTATTTTTATTTATATTTCTAAGTAACTCTAATGAAATTTTAGAAAGCCTAGATTCAGTATAACGCATAGCTGCAGCTCCATATCCATCTATATTTCCAAAGTTACCATGCCCATCTACCAACATATATCGATATGAAAAATCTTGGGCCATACGCACCATTGCTTCATATATTGAAGAATCCCCATGTGGATGATATTTACCCATTACATCTCCGACAATTCTTGCACTTTTTTTATGTGGTTTATCAGGAGTATATCCAGACTCATACATAGAATACAAAATTCTTCTATGAACAGGTTTTAAACCGTCTCTCAAATCAGGTATTGCACGAGCTGTAATAACACTCATAGAATAATCTAAAAACGAATCCTGTACCTCTTTAACAATATTATTTTGTTCTAACTTATCCATTATCAAAACCTCCTATACATCCAAATTTGCATAAGTTGCATTTGTTTCAATAAACTCTCTACGAGGTTCTACTTCCTCACCCATTAATTTAGAGAATACTTCATCTGCTCTTACTGCGTCTTCTACAGTTATTTGTCTTAAAATTCGCTTATTAATATCCATTGTAGTTTCATTTAACTCTTCAGCATCCATTTCTCCTAAACCTTTCATACGCATAATATCATACTTAGTATTTGGATTTAATGTTGCTAAATATTCATCACGTTCATTATCGTCTAACACATACCTAATAGTTTTTCCATGTTTTATAACATATAAAGGTGGTTGTGCTGCATATACATGACCTGCTTCAACAATAGGTCTGAAAAAACGATAAAATAAAGTTAAAAGTAAAACCCTTATATGGGAACCATCAACATCAGCATCTGTCATAATTATTATCTTATTGTAACGTAATTTAGACAAATCAAATTCCTCTCCTATTCCAGTACCAAACGCTGTGATTATTGTACGTATTTCCTCATTTGCTAAAGCTTTATCTAACCTTGCCTTTTCTACATTTAAAATTTTTCCACGTAAAGGGAGTATTGCTTGAGTCATACTATCCCTTCCTTTAATGGCTGATCCTCCTGCAGAATCACCCTCTACTAAAAATATCTCGCTAATTGTTGCATCCTTACTCTTACAGTCCGACAATTTACCATAAAAATTAGTAACATCTAAATCTCCTTTGCGACGAGTTAATTCTCTTGCTCTCTTTGCTGCGATTCGCGCTCTAGCAGCTGTCATAGATTTTTCAACAATCACCTTTGCCTGAGTTGGATTTTCCAATAAAAATCTCTCAAATGCATCAGAAAATATCTTATCCGCAATACTTCTAACCTCTGCATTCCCTAATTTAGTTTTAGTTTGTCCTTCGAATTGTGGATTAGGATGTTTACAAGAAATAATCATAGTTAGTCCTTCTCTTACATCATCGCCACTCAAAGGATCATCATTACTCTTTAATAATCCTGCGCTTGTTGCGTATTTATTTAAAACCCTTGTCAACGCCCTTCTTACGCCATCTTCATGAGTACCGCCCTCAGGAGTTGTGATATTATTTACAAAGGAATAAATATTTGAAGAATAACTTTGATTATATTGCAATGCCACTTCTAGAGAAATATCGTTTTCTTTTCCATTTATATCAATAATTGTCTCTTGAATTGGCGTTTTATTCTTGTTAAGCATCGCAACATATTCGCTTATTCCTCCTTCATATAAGAACTCATCTTTTTTTTCATCTTCTCTTTCATCAATTAAAACAATTCTAAGTCCCCTATTTAAAAAAGCCAATTCTCTTAATCTTTGATGCAATATATCATAATCAAATATTGTTGTTTCAGTAAAAATTTCTGGATCCGGTTTAAAGGTTACAGTTGTTCCCGTTCTATCCATTGAACAATTGTCTATTATTTTTAAATTCTCATCAGGATGACCTCCATTTACAAAACGTTGGAAATATACGTTTCCTTCTTTATAGACTCGAACCTCTAGCCATTCAGATAAAGCATTAACAACACTTGCACCTACACCATGGAGACCACCAGATACCTTATATCCTCCGCCTCCAAATTTTCCACCTGCATGTAATACAGTAAAAATTGTTTCTACAGTACTCTTTCCAGTTTTTGGATGTATTCCAACAGGAATTCCTCTACCATCATCTTTTACTGTTATTGTATTTTCCTTACTAATAATAACTTCGATATCATCACAATATCCTGCTAAAGCCTCATCTATTGCATTATCAACTATTTCCCAAACTAAATGATGTAATCCTCTTTCACTAGTTGTACCAATATACATTCCGGGCCTTTTTCTTACTGCCTCTAATCCCTCCAAAACTTGTATTGAAGAAGAATCATAATTATTTTCATTTGCCATTTATATCACCTTTTTCTACAATTTTCTTATCTTTTATTTCAAATAATTTAACATTTTTTATTTTTTTCTTATTTATATCTCTAATATCATTAGTAGTAATAATTACTTGACCAGCATTATTTATATATTCAATTAATTTATTCTTTCTTTTTCTATCTAGCTCACTAAATATATCGTCTAATAACAAAACCGGAAATTCTCCAAATTTATTTTTATATATTTCTAGAAGCGATAATTTTAAAGCAATAACAGCTAATTTTTGTTGGCCTTGCGAGCCAAAATCTTTGACATTATTGTCTCTTATTTTAAATATAAAATCATCTCTATGAGGACCGTAAACTGTCATTCCTAAACAGATTTCCCTCTGTCTATATTTACAATAAATATGTTTTAATTTTGTTACTAAAATATCATAATCGTACTCATCTTCATTAATAGGAATATTTGGAACATATTCAATATTCAAATTATCAATTTCAGTAATATCTTTAAATATAAATGCAATTTTAGAATTAATTTCATTTATTATTTTTTTACGTTCGAGATAAATGTAAGATGCTCTTTGAACCAACTCTTCTGTTATTATATCTAAATATCTAAAGTCAGCTATACTATTTGTCATCAAAACCTTTAAATAGTCATTCCTAATCTTTAATAATTTATTATATTCATTATATTTTTCTATATAACTTTGAGATAATTGACTTAATTCTATATTCAATATGTTTCTTCTTATAGATGGCGAGCCTTTAATTATTTCGATATCCTCAGGAGACATTATAATAACATTGAATATTCCAATATAATTAGATATTTTTTTGATACAACAATTATTTATAAAAATTGATTTTTTATTTTTATTAAACGAAATTTTTAAGTTTTTTGGAATGTTTTCAGTTTTAATCTTAGCAGATATCTTAAAAAAATTTGTACCTTGACGAATTAAATTTATATCTTCATTTGTACGATACGACTTAGTTATAGATAAATAATATATGGATTCCAATATATTTGTTTTTCCTTTTGCATTATCTCCTATTATGATATTTACATTTTTGTTAAATCTAAGTTTCATTTTATCATAATTACGATAATTATTAAGCTCAATTTGTTCAATTGTCATTTTAAGTCCTCAAAAACCCCATAATTTCACCTTTATCTATCTTTTAGTAGTCCTATACATACATATTAATTATATCATATTTTTTCATTAAAAAAAGGCTTTTTGCCTTTTTAATTTATATTTTGTTGTTTTTTTAATCTTTGTTGAATTAGATAACCTAATCTTGTTGATCTTGATATTTGATTTTCAATAGATAACTTAGAAATATCAAATAATATTTCTTTATTATTATTAAAAGTAACTAACGTATCATTATTTCTTTTTTCTATTTTTTTTATTTGATTAAAATTAATCCAGCAACAATCTTCTTCTAAAGATGATTTAGTTGGAAAAAATATAATACTTTGAGTTTCTTCAACTAATATTGGTATTTTGTATGCACATTCTAGTATTTTTTTTGCTGCAGTAAGTCTTCCTTTATATGTACTTCCATAATATTGACAACTTTCATCCATAACTTGATAAGCTTTTTTATCTACAATGTATTCGTTATTTAATTCAATAACTTTTGTTTTTTCATAATCAATTGGTATTATTGCTAATGTTTCTTCATTAATTTCATAAAAATTCATAAAATCCCCCTATTTCATATAAAATTTCTAGAAATTTAAAATTTATAATTTTTAAAAATTACGTCAAGAGAATAACACAAATCTTTGTCGAATTTGAACGAAATTTGTAATATTTATTAAAAAAAAATAACAAAATTGTTATTTTTAATAAGTTCTAATTGGCAAAACTAATTGAATTAAATTAGGATCTTCAACATCTTTTACTATAATTGGTTTCACTTCTCCAACGAATAACATTTCAACCATATCACCTTCAAAAGATTTTAAAGCATCCATCATATATTTTGCACTAAAAGAAATTTTAATTTCTTCATCATTATCTTTACTTATTATCATTTTTTCCTCAACTCTACCAATCTCTGCTGAAGATGATTTTACAATCAATACATTTTTATTTGTTTCTAATGTTACTATATTTTTTTCTTTATCAGAAGTTAGAATACTAGCTCTATCTATGACATCATATAAATCTGATAAATTAGCAGTTACTTTTAAAAATGAATCATTTGGAATTAAATTGTTAACATTAGGATAATTTCCACTAACTAACCTAGATTGAAATAATAGATTTTCTTGTTTAAATAAAACTTTATTATTAAATATATGTATCTCAAGATCATTATTGTTATCATTTAATATTTTAATGAATTCAGTTATATTCTTTCCTGGTATTATAATGTTATAATTTTCATTTGTAACATTATCTATTTTAACTTGTTTTTTTGATAGTCTATATGAATCTGTAGCACTACATTCTAAAATATCTCCAGTAATTTTTATATTTATACCAGTAAGAATTGGCCTAGATTCATCATTAGATGTTGCAAAGGCTGTTTGATTTATCAGTGTTTTGAACACTTTATTGTTTATTTTTACAAAAGTCTTACTATTTTCTAAAGAAATATTAGGATATTCTTTTTTATTTATGCCATTTAAATTAAATTCACTATTTTCTGCATATATCAATATTTTTAATTCATCTATTACTTCTATATTTATATATTCATCTGGTAATTTTCGTACTATATCTAATATATATTTTCCTTGTATTATTATGCTTCCTTCCTTTTCTATATACATATTATCGTTTTCTATGGGGATAAAAGTCTGAATTGTAATATCATTGTCAGAAGCTGTTAATGTTAATCCTTCTAAAGATAAATCAAATTTAATACCAGATAATATTGGAATTAAATTTTTTGTTGAAATTGCTCTTGACACTTTGTTTAACCCTTCTAATAATAAATCTTTTTTAATTTTAATTTTCATAATTATTCCTTCTTTCTTAATATATTTTTAATATTATTACAGTGGAAACTGTTAATAACTATAATTTTTCTTTAATTTTAGGTCTTTGAGAAAATTTTAATTTGTGGAAAAAATGTTAATATATATTTTTTTTCAACAATTTAGTGAATTTCTTTTTGTAATTTGTCTATTGTATCTGCTAAATCTTTGTTAATTCTAATTTCCTTTTCAATTTTTTCACATGAATGCATAACAGTTGAATGATCTTTTCCTCCAAATTCTATACCTATTTTAGGAAAAGATTCATCAGTAAATTTTCTGCACAGGTACATTGCAATTTGTCGTGGAAATGAAATATTAGAATTTCTTTTTTTTGATTTCAAATCTTCGACAGAAATTTGAAAATATTCTGCCACAACTTTTTGAATTTTGTTTACGTTATTTTTTTCACTTATACCTTTATTTATATAATCTTTTAATGCTTCCATCGCAAGATTTAAATCAATTTCAGATCCCATAATTGTTGAATAAGCTACCAATCTAGTAACTGCACCTTCGAGTTGTCTAATATCACTACCTAAATTTGAAGCCATATATTCTATTACTTGTTCTGGTATTTCCTTGTTTATGGCTTCACCAAGAATGCGTTTTTTTAATATTGCAACTCTAAGTTCAAAATCTGGAGGATATATATCAACGGGTAATCCCCAACAGAATCTAGTTCTTAAACGATCCTCTAAAATTTTTAAATCATCTGGAGATCTATCTGAAGAAATTATAATTTGCTTATTATCTCCATATAAAGTATTAAAAGTATGAAAAAACTCCTTTTGTGTTTCGGTTGCACCACCTAAATATTGTATATCGTCTATAATGAGAACATCAATATTTCTGTATTTCTGTTTAAAAAAGTCCACATAGCTGAAATTTGTTCCACTTTCATCCTTTTTATTAATTCCTATAAAATCTGAAACAAATTGTTCGCTGGTAACATATAACACTTTTTTGTTACTATTTTTTACTATATAATTGCCAATAGCATGCATTAAATGTGTTTTACCTAGTCCGCTATTTCCATAAATAAATAGTGGATTATACATCTTACCAGGGTTTTCAGCAACAGCTAATGCAGCAGCATGTGCAAATTTGTTACTATTCCCTACTATAAAATTTTCAAATGTATATTTTGAATTTAAATTTGAATCAATAAAATTATTTTCTATGCTGACGGTTTCGGTATTAAAATTATTTATTTCTTTAATATTCTCAATTTTATCTTCTTTAATATCTTCTTTTAATAATAATTCTAGTTCATATGTAACTTTGGTTAACTCATATAGATTTTCTACGATTATATCGTGGTAATTATTCATAATATGGTTTTTATGTATTGCATAAGGGACAATAATTTTCGCTACATTTTTATCTAATCTGTATAATTCTGTTTCCTCAAACCACGTTTGAAAAGATAAAGAATTAATTTCTTCTTTGATTTTAGAAAGAACAGTACTCCAAATTTTTTTCTCATCCATTTTTATCACCGCCCCCTGGATAAAAGAATTGTAAATCTATTGATATTGTAACTTAAGTTGTTGAAAAAATAAAGAATAAATGTAAAATAAAATTTTATTAACAACAAAGTCACAGAATTATTCACAATAAAAACCCTAATTAACAAGAAAAATAATCAATTTTCCACATTTTCCACAAATTTAAATAAACAACTATTGAAAAAAATTTCAACAGCGTTGTTAATTTTGTGGAATAAATAAAATTAAAAAATTGATTGACAAAGAGTATATAAGACTATTATAATAGGAGAGACTTTAGTTTGGAGGTGTAGAAATGAAAAGAACGTATCAACCAAATAATAGAAAAAAAGCAAAGAAACATGGATTTTTTTCGAGAATAAAAGGTAAAGTAATTAATAATCGTAGAAAAAAAGGACGAAAAAAATTAGTTTAATATTCCACTGTAAATGTGGCTTTTTTTTTGATATAATATATTTGTATATTGAAAAAGGAGTAACCCTATGAAAAAAAACAATATAGTTAAAAAAAATTATGAATTTAATAGTATATTGAATACAGGAGAGAAAATTAAAAATAAATATTTTATTATATATTATAAAAAAAATAATCTTGATAAATATCGTTTTGGAATATCTGTTGGAAAAAAAATAGGTAATGCGGTTTATCGAAATAAATATAAAAGAAGAATAAGAAATATTATTGACAACAATAAAAAATACTACAAAAAAAATTTAGATTATATTATAATATTAAGGAAAGCTTGTTTAGAAATTGATTTTAGCAATTTAGAACAAAATTTTATATTTCTAATAAAGAAAATAAACCAAAAGGAGAAATAAATGAAAAACACATTAAAGAGAAAGATAACAATAGTATTATTAATATTAATATTATTAACGGGCTGCACTAAATCATTAACTAAAGATGACAAGGTAGTTAAAAATCCTACAACAGGACAGAGTTTAACTGAAAATATTTTATGTCGACCTAAAGATGAGGATACAATAAAAATATATGAAGAAAATAAAATAGATTTAGAAAAGTTGCCGGAATGTGAGGAGTTTAAAATTGCCTCTGGTGGTTATGAAGGATTGTGGACCTCCATATTCGTAAAACCATTAGCTTGGTTAATTTTGACAATAGGTGATTTAGTAAAAAATTATGGATTAGGTTTAATAATAGTAAGTTTGTTAATAAGATTAGTAGCATTTCCAATTACAAGAAAAACAGCACTACAATCTGAATTATTAAAAAAAGCTAAGCCAGACTTAGATAAGCTTGAAAAAAAATATCTTGATAAAACAGATCAAGATTCTCTTATGAAAAAAAATCAAGAAATGATGTTAATTTATAAAAAATATAATATTAATCCTGTATCAGGTTGTTTGTTCTCATTTTTGCAATTGCCACTATTTATTGGATTTTTAGAAGCAATAAACAGGGTACCTGCAATTTTTGAAGAAACATTCTTAACTTTTCAATTAGGAACGACACCTCTTACTGCAATACAAAGCGGGAAATTATTATATATTTTATTAATCGGTGTCGTTGGTATTACTACATATTTTTCATTTAAACTTAATGCTACTGCAATGGGTGATAACAATCAAGCAAAGACAATGAACCGAGTTATGGTTATTATGATAATAATAATGTCAGTGTTCATGACATCTGCGTTAAATATATATTGGATAACTACAAATTTATTTACAATATTCCAAAATTTACTAGTGAAAAGAGGAAACAGTAATGAAAAAAAATAGTTTTATAGGAAAAAATTTAGAAGAAGCAAAAATGTTAGCAGCAGAGACTTTAAAGTGTAAAGAAAGTGAATTTTTCTTTAACGAAATAGAAATAAAAAGTGGAATATTTAAATCTAAAAAAGTTGAAATTGAGGTTATAACAAAAGAAGAAATTATTTCAGAAATAAAAAACAAATTAGAAAAAATAATAAATTTGATGGGAATAAAAACAAAGTTTGAAATTAAAGAACGAGAAGGAATAACAACTGTTACTATTTTTAGTGATAATAATAATATTTTAATTGGTAAACAAGGACGAACAATTGAAGCTTTAAATAATATTTTAAAACAATACTTATATAATGAATTAGGATTTTATTTTCCATTTGTTCTAGATGTAAGTGAATATAAATTAAAACATAAAAATAAAATTGAAAGATTAGCTAAAAATATAGCAAAAGATGTTGTAAAAACTAAAACAGATGTAAAATTGGACTCAATGAATTCTTATGAAAGAAGAGTAGTACATACTATTTTATCTGATTACAATAACATAAAAACTGAGAGTGTAGGCGAGGAACCTAACAGAGCGGTGATAGTAAAATACATAGAAAGCAAATAAGCTTTCTTTTTATATAAAAAAATGTTAATATAATATGAAAAGGAGGTTTATTTTATGACTGATACAATTGCTGCAATTTCAACTACTATAGGTGTAGGTGCTATTTCTATTATTAGAGTAAGTGGAAAAGACTCAATTAAGATTGTAAATAAGATCTTTGAGGGAAAAGATTTGGAAAAAGTAGATTCTCATACAATACATTATGGTAATATTAAAGAAAAAAATGAGATAATAGATGAAGTTTTAGTAACAGTTATGAAATCTCCAAAAACTTTTACAACAGAAGATATTGTTGAGATAAATTGTCATGGAGGCATTTCTACTACAAATAAAGTATTAGAAATAGTACTAAATAATGGAGCAAGATTGGCAGAACCCGGAGAATTTACTAAGCGTGCATTTTTGAATGGTAGAATTGATTTAACGCAAGCAGAATCAGTAATGGATTTGATTAGTTCAAAAAGTGAATCTAAAAGAAAAGTAGCTATCAATGGATTAAATGGTTATGTTGGTAATATTATTAGAGACCTTCGACAAGAAATATTAGAACTTCTAGCGTCGATTGAAGTAAATATCGACTATCCCGAATATGATGATGCAATTGTTATGACGAATGATATAATTAAACCTAAAATAATAGAAATTAAAAGAAAATTATCAAAAATTATTAATGAATCGGAAAACGGAAAAATTTTGACTACTGGTATTAAGACTATTATAATTGGTAAACCAAATGTTGGAAAAAGCAGTATTTTAAATAGATTATTAGATGAAGAGAAAGCTATAGTTACAGATATTGAGGGAACGACTAGAGACACTGTAGAAGGAAGTATTACAATTAATGGCGTAGCGTTAAATATTATAGACACTGCGGGAATTCGTGAAACAGAAGATGTTGTTGAAAAACTAGGAGTAGAAAAAAGTTTAAAATTGATATTAGAAGCTGATTTAGTAATTTTAGTATTAAATAATAACGAAGAACTTTCAGAAGAAGACGAAAAAATATTAGAAGCTTGTAAAGAGAAAAAGACAATTGTTGTAATTAATAAAAATGACTTAGAAAGAAAAATTAATATTGAAAAAATTCAATATAAAAATATTATATATACAAATACAGTAGATTTAGGAGGAATTGATTCCTTAAAAGAAAAAATAACAGAATTGTTCAATTTAAATGAATTAGAACATGAAGATTATATGTATCTCAGCAATGTAAGACAAATTTCGCTTGCAAAAGAGGCAAATTATATTTTAGAAGAGGTAGAAATAGGAATAGAAAATCAAGTGCCAGTAGATATGATAGAAATAGATATTAAACGTGCTTGGGAAAAACTAGGAGAAATAATAGGAGAGACATATGACGAAGAATTAATAGATCAATTATTTAGTCAGTTTTGCCTAGGAAAGTAAAAAAAATTAATTCAGATAAGTGTAGTTATGCTTCATAAAATATAATTTAATTTCAAAAATTATTTCCCGGGAAATAATTTTTTAATATATTAAAAAAAAACTCGTAAAACATAAAAATTATTGTATAATAATTCCAGAAAAAAGAGGAAGTGATAAAAATGCAATATGATATTATTGTAGTAGGTGGAGGACACGCTGGATGCGAAGCATCGTTGGCATCTGCTCGCCTTGGAAATAAAACTTTATTAGTAACAGGTAATATAAATAATATAGCTGACATGCCTTGTAACCCATCTATTGGGGGTCCTGCAAAAGGAATTATAGTTAGAGAAATTGATGCCTTAGGAGGCGAAATGGCTAATAACATCGATCATAGTTGTATTCAAGTAAAAATGTTAAATACAAAAAAAGGTCCAGCGGTTAGAGCTTTACGTGCACAAGGGGATAAGATTACTTATCCAAAAGCTATGTTGAAAACTATTAGAAAACAAGAAAACTTAAATGTTTTAGAATCATTAGTAGAAGATTTAATAATAGAAAATAGTATAGTAAAAGGTGTAGTATTAGAAAATGGTGAAAAAATTGAAGCACAGGCAGTAATTCTAACTACAGGAACTTATTTAAAAGCGGTTATTTTAAGAGGAGATAAAAAAACAACAAGTGGACCACATGGCGAAAAAACCTCTAAATTTTTAAGCCAAAGATTAAAAGAATATGGTTTTAATATTCAAAGATTAAAAACCGGAACTCCTCCAAGAATTGCTAAGAATAGTATTGATTATACTAAAACAAATATTGAACCAGGTGATAATGAGCCACATACTTTTTCTTTTACTAATATTCCCCTATATAAGGTTGAAGATCAAGTACCATGTCATTTAATTTATACAACACCTGAGACACATAAAATAATTATGGAAAATTTAGAAAAATCTAGTATGTATGGTGGTTATGTAGAAGGAATTGGCCCAAGATACTGTCCATCTATTGAAGATAAAGTAGTACGATTTAAAGATAAAGAAAGGCATCAACTGTTCTTAGAACCAGAAAGTTTGTATTATGACGATATTTATATTCAAGGATTTTCTACTAGCATGCCAGAAAAAATTCAAGATTTGATGGTGCATTCACTTCCAGGGCTTGAAAATGCCAATATACTAAAATATGCTTATGCAATAGAATATGATGCGCTTGATCCTTTACAATTAAAACAATCCTTAGAAACAAAGATAATAGAGAATCTATTTACTGCAGGTCAAATTAATGGAACAAGTGGTTACGAAGAAGCAGCAGGACAGGGATTAATAGCAGGTATTAATGCATCACGAAAAATTCATAAACAGGAACCTTTCGTGTTGAAAAGAAATGAAGCTTATATTGGAGTTTTGATTGATGATTTAGTTACTAAGGGGACAAAGGAACCATATCGAATGTTAACATCTCGCGCAGAGTACAGGTTACTTCTTCGACACGATAATGCCGATTTAAGATTAAGAGAATATGGCTATGATATTGGTTTAATTTCTGAGGAAAAATATCAGAGATTTTTAAAGAAAAAAGGAGAAATTCAAAAATTAACAGATTTACTAAAATCTAATAAAATAAATCCAACTGAAGAAAATAATAAATATCTAGAAAGGATTAATTCAACAAGGTTATTAGATGGTATTACTTTATATGAATTATTAAAAAGACCAGAAATCACAATCGAAATTTTAAAACATTGGATAAACATTGATTTTTCTAAAGAAGTAATGGAGCAGGTAGAAATTCAAGATAAATATGAAGGATATATTAATAAAGCCAATCGCGAGGCTGAAAAAATGTTAGATTTAGAAAAATTAAAAATACCAGAAAATATTAATTATGAAAATATTCAGAATTTAGCAAGCGAAGCCAGACAAAAACTATGCAGTATAAAACCAACAACTATTGCTCAAGCCTCTCGTATTAGTGGAGTTAATCCGTCAGATATTTCAATTTTAATGGTGTATTTAAAAAAGGAAAAGCGAATATGAATTTAGATATATTTATAAAAGAAACAAAAAAAATAGGACTTAATTTAACAGAAAAACAATTAGAACAATTAGAAAAATTTTATCAACTATTAATTTCTTGGAATGAAAAAATTAATTTAACATCTATAACTAATAAAGAAGACGTTTATTTAAAACATTTTTATGATAGTTTAACGCTTTGCAAAATAATTGATTTTAATAAGAATATGTCTTTGTGTGATGTTGGTACAGGTGCGGGTTTTCCAGGGATAATTTTAAAAATAGTTTTCCCACATTTAGAAGTTACACTAATAGATTCTTTAAATAAGAGAATAACTTTTTTAAATCATGTAATTCAAGAATTAAAAATGAGTGAAATAGAAGCAATACATATTAGAATGGAAGATTATTCTAAAAATAATATTGAAAAGTTTGACATAATAACCTCTAGGGCTGTTGCTAAAATACAAGTATTATCAGAAATTTCCTTTCAATCATTAAAAGTAGGAGGGCACTTAATATTGATGAAGGCCTCATATATTGAAGAACTAGAAAGTTCAAAGGAAATAATATCAAAATTAAACGGTAAAATAAATAATATCCAAAATTTCAAATTACCAATTGAGAATAGTGAAAGGACACTAATTGACATTAAAAAGTTTTCTTCAACACCAAAAAAGTATCCAAGGAGTATGGATAAAATAAAAAAATCATTGTAAAAAAAAAAAGAATAATGTATAATAAATTGAGAATAAAGAATAAAATGGAGGTTGTAATATGGAAAATGAGGTAAGATATTTATATCTAGATGATATTATACCGAATAGATTTCAACCAAGAGAAAATTTTGATGAACAGGCATTAAAGGAACTTGCTGTTTCAATAAAAGAACATGGAGTTATTCAACCTATTGTTGTAAGGCAAATTGGTGAAAAATATGAAATAATTGCTGGAGAAAGAAGATATAAAGCATCAACTATGGCAGGGTTAACAAAGATTCCGGCTATAATTAAAAATTTAGATGATAAAGAAAGTTCAAAAGTTGCATTAATTGAAAATTTGCAAAGAAAAGATTTAACACCAATAGAGGAAGCAAGGACATATCAGAAAATCTTAGAATTAGATGCTCTTACTCAAGAAGAATTAGCTAAAACTATGGGAAAGTCTCAATCAGCAGTTTCAAACAAATTAAGATTGCTGTCATTGACAGATGAGGTACAAGATGCCCTTTTGCATGAGCAAATATCTGAGCGCCACGCAAGAAGTCTTTTAAACGTTGAGGATCCACAAAAACAAGTTGAACTTTTAAGAAAAGTAATATCTAGCCGAATGACTGTTCGCGAATTGGATGAAGAAATAAAAAGAGAAACCGTAGAAAACGGAAAAGAAGATAATAATATAAAAAATGATAATCAGTCTATTTTTAACCCTCAATCATTTAGCAATATAGAACCTCTAGAAGTAGAAGTTGATAAAATTCATAGCAATCCTGAAAATATATCAAACAATAATGATTCGCAAATTACAGATATGTCTCAAATTTTAAGGCCAATTGATAATGGCTATGGACAAAGTTTGGATAACGCAATGAATTCTAATTCAAATATGCCAAAAGAAGAAATTATTGGTGGAAGTGGTCTTTTGGCTGGAATGAGTCTTGAGGAGACAGTAAAACAACCTACACAAGAGACTCAGCAATCAAATAATATTGGTTTTGAAAATAATTTATATAAGAATTTTTCTGCTATGCCAGTTGAGACTAAAAAGAATAGTGATGATGTGAATAATAATCAATTCTTCCCTAATATTAATGATATAGTGTCTTCACAACCATCAAAGGAGAAAAAAGATGTAAGTTTGACGGTTAATAAGATAAAAGATACAATAGAAAATATTAAAAAATCTGGAAGTAAGATAGAAGTAGAAGAATTTGATTTTGAGGATTTTTACCAAATAGTAATTAGAGTAGATAAAGATTAATAAATTCAAGTTAAAAATTGGATAGTTCTTAACTATCTTTTTTTATCAAAAAACGTTTAAAAAAAATCTTTTTTTTGATAGAATAGAAATAGAAGTTTAAGGAAAAGGTGATATGATGGGAAAGATAATTTCATTAGTTAATCAAAAAGGCGGCGTTGGAAAAACAACAACAAGTATAAATCTTTCTGCATCTTTAGCAGTTTTGGGTAAAAAAGTTCTTTTAGTAGATTTAGATCCTCAAGGAAACGCGACGACTGGAATTGGTGTAAGCAAAGGAGATATAGACAAAAGTGTTTATGATGTGTTAACTGATAAATGTTCAATCGATGAAGCTATTATCAGGACCAAATATAAAAGATTAGATGTTTTACCAGCAACCATAAATTTGGCAGGTATAGATATTGAATTAATTGAAAAAAGTAGAGAAGAACCAGCTTTTAGTAAAGGCGGTCAGTTGAAGAATAAAATAGAAACAGTAAAGGACAACTATGATTACATAATAATGGATTGTCCACCATCATTAGGTCTTATTACTACAAATGCGCTTACCGCATCAAACTCAGTTATTATTCCTGTACAATGTGAATTTTTTGCACTAGAAGGAATAATGCAATTGTTAAATACAATAATGATGGCACAAAAAAGTTTAAATCCTAATTTAGATATAGAGGGAGTGTTATTAACAATGCTTGATTCTAGAACTAATTTGGGATTTGAAGTTGTAGAAGATATAAGGAAGTATTTTAAAGAGAGAGTATATAATACAATTATTCCAAGATTAATAAGGTTAACGGAAGCTCCTTCTCATGGAAAACCAATTGTTGTTTATGATCCAAAGAGTAAAGGTACAGAAGCTTACTTAAATTTAGCAAAGGAAGTGATTGAAAGAAATGGAACAAATTAAAAGAAGAGCCCTTGGAATGGGATTAGAAGAACTTTTTAATAATGAACAACTAGATCTAAATAAATTTGAGGAAAAAATAGTAAGTACTACTCCAAAAGAAGAAATTACAGAAATTAAGTTGTCGGAACTTAGACCAAACCCATATCAACCAAGAAAGGTTTTTGATGAATCAAAGTTAGAAGAATTATCTAATTCAATAAAAGAACATGGAGTATTCCAACCAATAATTGTAAAAAGGAGTATTAAGGGTTATGAAATAATCGCTGGTGAAAGAAGGTATAGAGCTTCTCTTTTGGCAGGCAGGGAAACAATTCCTGCTATAATTAGAGATTTTTCAGATGAAGATATGATGGAAATAGCTCTTCTAGAAAATTTACAAAGAGAAAATTTAAATTCTATAGAAGAAGCCGGTGCTTATCAAAAACTTATAGATACATTAAAAATAACCCAAGAAGAATTAGCGTTGAAACTTGGCAAAAGTCGTAGTCATATAACAAATATGTTAGGCCTTTTAAATTTGCCGGATGAAGTAAAGGAAATGATTGCTTCTGAGAAAATATCAATGAGTCATGCGAGGGTATTAAGCAAAATTAGAGATAAGGAAGAAATAATTAACCTAGCTAATAAGATTGTTGATGAAAAATTAAATGTTAGAGATATAGAAGCAATATCACAAAAAAACGGTGTTGAAAAGAATCATAAAATAAAAATTAATAAAAAGGATCCTCAATATAAATATTTGGAAGAAAATATTTCTGAAAAATTAGGAACAAAAGTGAGAATAAGCAGCAAAAAAATAGAAATATCTTTTACTAATGATAGAGATTTGAATAGAATATTAGAAATACTACAAATAAAATATTAAAAAATTGAGGTATGATATGAACGATAAAAAATATGATGTTGGGACTATTGTAATAATGAAAAAATCACATCCATGTGGAGAAAATGAATGGAAAGTTGTTAGAGTAGGTGCAGATATCAAAATACAATGTAATAATTGTAAAAGAACTATTATGATTCCTAGAATAGAATTTAACAAGAAAGTCAAAAAAATAATTAATGGAGAATAGCTATGAAAAAGAAAACATTAAAGCTTAAAAAATTTAATATCCATCCTATATTCATGTTTATAATATTAACAATTGTAGTAGTAATATTAAGTGGAATTTTTTCTGCACTGCAAATTCAAGCAACCTATAATAAGATAAATGCAAACACACTTGAATTGGAAACGGTATTACTTACAGTAGAAAATTTATTAAATTATGATGGACTTAAATTTATAATTAGCAATGCTGCGAAAAATTTTGCTGGATTTACTCCACTAAGTAATTTATTAATCTCTTTAATCGGATTATCTGTAGCATATGCTACTGGCTTAATAGATGCTTTCACAAAAAGGATAACACTTAATATTGACAATAAAAAGTTGACATTCATAATAATACTTATTGCTACTATATCAAGTTTAATAAATGATGTGGGATATGTAATTTTAATACCTCTTAGTGCTTTAATATTTAGTGCTAACAAAAGGAATCCAATATTGGGAATAATTACTGCGTTTTGCGGCGTGGCATTTGGATATGGGGCAACAATTTTTGTTGGTTCTATGGAGGTTAATTTGATTCCCGAAACAACCGCTGCAGCAAGATTAATAGATTCGAATTTTCATGTTAGTTTAACTTCAAATTTGATAATAATAATAGTTACAACAATAATATTATCTTTAATAGGAACAATTATTATTGAAAAAATTATTGCTCCTAAAATAGGTAAAGCAAAACAAGCTGAAGTAGATTTTTCTACGAAAGAAATAAATTTAGATTCAATAAATGAAAGCGAACAAAATAAAATAGAAATAGAATTAAGAGAAAAAAAAGGATTGAAAAGAGCTTTTATAGTTGCAATTATATTTGCAATATGTTTCATTTATATGCTTATACCGTCTCTTCCTTTTTCAGGTTTATTGCTTGATATGAGTGAAACAACATATTTAAAGCAGGTTTTTGGTGAAAATTCATACTTTCAGGATGGATTTACATATGTGATATCTTTGTTTTTTGTAATAACCGGTATTACGTATGGAATAAGTACAAAATCTATTAAGAATGATAAAGATTTAATAAATAAATGTGGGGAGTATTTAAGTAACTTAGGAGTTCTTATCGCTTTAATATTTTTTGCATCACAATTTATAGCGGTTTTTAGAAAGACAAATATTGGGCCTGTATTAGTAGCTCTAGCTACTAAGCTTATATCACAATTATCATTTTCGGGTATTCCTCTTATACTAATTGTTGTTATATTAATTGCTATATGCAATTTATTTGTAACAACGCCTATAGGAAAATGGGAAATAATGGCTCCGGTTGTCGTTCCGATGATGATGCAATCAAATATAAGTCCACAATTTGCCCAATTTATTTTAAGAGCAGCCGATTCAATGACTAAGGGAATTACTCCTTTGCTTGCATATTTCGTTATTTACATTGGCTATTTAAATATATACAATAGCGATAAGGAAACCATTACTATAAAAAAAGCCATTTATTACATAATGCCTTATTGTTTAATAATTGCGTTAAGTTGGCTGCTAATAATAATAGGATGGTATCTATTGGGAGCTCCAATAGGAATCGGTGTTAATTCTACTTTATAGGAGGTGTAATTATGGGATTAAAAGCTGGAATAGTAGGTTTGCCCAACGTTGGTAAATCTACACTATTTAATGCGATAACTAAGAAAAATATTTTGGCTGCTAATTACCCGTTTGCAACAATCGATCCAAATGTAGGGACTGTTACAGTTCCTGATATTAGATTGCAAAAACTAGAGGACATGTATATTCCAGAGAGAACTATTGCAACTAGTTTTGAATTTACTGATATAGCAGGCTTAGTAAAAGGGGCTTCTCAAGGAGAAGGTCTTGGAAATAAATTTCTTTCTCATATAAGAGAAGTTGATGCAATATGTCATGTAGTAAGATGTTTTGAGGACGATAATATAATTCATGTAGAAAATGGAATTGATCCAATTAGAGATATAGAAATTATTAATGTTGAGCTTGCAATTTCAGATTTAGAAATAGTAAATGGACGGATTGCGAGAATTAGTAAAAAGGCACAAACTAACAGAGACAAAGATGCCCTAACGGAGCTTGAAACTTTACAAAAGGCAAAAGATGCTTTAGAAAAAGGAATACCATTGAGACTTATTGAATTTACAAATGAAGAACTGTTACTCTTAAAAAATTTTAATCTTATAACTATTAAGCCTATGATATATTTAGCAAACGTATCTGAAAATGAAATATTAAATGATAATAAATATGTGAATATTGTTGAAGAGTATGCAAAAAATGAGGGATCAATAACAATAAAGGTTTGTGCAAAGCTTGAATCAGAGTTAAGTGAATTAAATGATGCTGACAAATTAGAAATGTTAAAAGTAGTTGGCATAGAAGAAAGCGGACTAGATAAACTTATTAAAACAACATATGATATTTTAGGTTTAGCAACATATTTTACAGTGGGTAGTGACGAAGTAAGGGCTTGGACTTTTAGAAAAGGAATGAACGCAAAAGAATGTGCAGGTATTATTCATTCGGATTTTGAAAAAGGCTTTATCAAAGCAGAAGTAATCTCTTATGAAGACTTAATAAGATATGGCAGCGAACTGAAAGTTCGAGAAAATGGGCGTGCAAGACTAGAAGGAAAAGATTATATTATGCAAGATGGTGACATTTGCCATTTTAGATTTAATGTTTAAAAAATTACTTTACAAAGTATTTTTTTTTTGATATAGTACTAACGAGTATTTAGATACTCCTTGCTTCACGAAGAAGGTGAAGCCGATTAGTCCAAAAGGAGGTGTAAAAAATGAAAAAATATGAAATTATGTTCATTGTTAAGCCTGATTTAGAGGAAGCTAATATTACTGCAGTAGCAAATTCTATGAAAGACCTTTTAAACGAAAAAGATGCAAAGATTATAGAAGAAAAGGCTATGGGGCAAAGGGAACTAGCTTATGAAATTCAAAAATATAAGACAGGTTATTATTTTTTATTTGTAATTGAGGCGAAAGATAATGAAGCAACTAAAGAATTCGATCGTGTTGCTTTGATAAATGAAAATATTCTTCGTCATTTAATTATTAAAGTAGAAGAAAGATAAGAGGTATTTTAATGAACAAAGTATTTTTAATAGGACGATTAACAAGAGATCCTGAATTAAGATATACTAGTAGCAATTTGCCTGTTGCAACATTTACTGTTGCAGTAAACAGAACATTTGCTAACCAAGCTGGTGAAAGAGAAGCAGATTTTATCAATATAGTTGTTTGGAGAAAACAAGCAGAAAATGTTAAAAATTATTTAAGTCAAGGAAGTCAGGTTGCCATTGATGGAAGAATTCAAACTAGATCATATGATGGCGAAGATGGAAAGAAGAGATATGTTACGGAAGTTATCGCAGACAACGTACAATTCTTAGATAGCAAGGGAAGTCGTGAAACTTTTAATAATAGTGAAAATGAAATAACACCTAGTTCCTTCTCAGAACAACCAACTCAAACAACCGATATAAAAAATGATCCTTTCGCAGATTTTGGTTCAAGCATTGAAATTAATGATGATGAATTACCATTCTAAAAAGGAGGATTGAAATGGCAGAATTTTATAGAAAAAAGAAAAAAGTTTGTTATATGTGTGCTGGTAAAACAGTTGATTATAAAGATGTTGATATATTAAGAAAATACATAAATGAAAGAGGTAAAATTTTACCTAGACGTGTAACTGGAACTTGTTCAAAACATCAAAGACAAGTTGTTGAACAAATTAAAAGAGCAAGAGCAATTGCTTTATTACCATATACTAACTAGAACACAAATGTGTTCTTTTTTTATGTAAACTTTTGTTAAATAATCGACAAAAGACTGTTATAGAAAGTAATAGAATGATATAATATAATTGGTAAGGTAGGTGACATTATGGCAAAGAAAAAAATAAAAAAACAAAAAGCAAAAAAAAGCACATTGCGCTTTTTGGTATTTGGAATAGCATGTCTATCTTTGTCTTGTACTGTTATCTTATCAATCTCAAAATTATGGACAGAAATTTATTCTAAGTATAAAGAAAAAAAAGAGTTAGATGAAAAGTTGGTAGAATTAAAAAGCGAAGAAAAGGATTTGACAGTTAATGTTGAAAAAATGCAAGATCCCGAATATATTGCTAGATATTTGAGAGAAAAATATTTTTATTCAAAGGATGGAGAATATATTATTAGAATTCCTGATGAATAATTCTTTTATTATGTCTTGATATAAATGAATATTTACTATAGAATATAGAAACGTGGTGGTAATATGGATAAGGTTTTAAATTATTTAATGAAAGAAATAAATTTAAAAGATGATGATGTTGTTGTAATTGGGAATTCTGCTGGACCGGACTCTATGGCTTTGACAGATATTTTGTTAAAAATAAGAAAAAAGAAATCGATAAAAATAGTATGTGCACATGTAAATCATAATGTGAGAGAGGAAAGTAAAGACGAAGAGGTTTTTCTAAAGGAATATTGTGAGAAAAATGATATAATTTTTGAACGAATGCTAATTGAAAAATATGGGGATGATAATTTCCATAATGAAGCAAGAACCATAAGATATAATTTTTTTGACAAGATTGTTAAAAAATATAATGCTAATTATCTTATGACTGCACATCATGCAGACGACTTGATGGAAACAATTTTGATGAGAATAGTCAGGGGCTCATCACTAAAAGGATATGGAGGATTTCAAGCACTAATTCAAAAAGAGGGATATAAGTTAGTCAGACCACTTATTTTTGTTACAAAAGATCAATTGAAAGAATATGATGATAAAAATGGTATTAAATATGCTATAGATAAATCTAATTTCAAGGGAAAATATACTAGAAATAGATATAGGAAAGTTGTTTTGCCATTTCTAAAGTCAGAAGATAAAAATGTTCATGAACATTTCATAAAATTCAGCAATATGATTTTTGAATATGACGAATTTGTTAATAAAGAAGCCTCAAAAGTTTTGGATGAAATATATAAAAATTCTATCTTGGACATAAGAAAGTACAAGGAAGCTGATAAGATAATACAAAACAAGATAATATGTAAAATATTAGAAGAATTTTATCAAGATGATCTTATGCTCATTAATGATAATCATGTTTCATTAATTAACTCTTTAATAAATTGTAGAAAAGCAAATTCGTTTGTATCTTTACCTAATGATATTATTGCTATAAAAACATACAATGAATTGACTATAAAAAAGAAAACAGATGATATTTATGAATATGAAATTGAATTTGATGAATATGCAAAATTACCAAATGGTCATATCATAGAAAAGATATCAGAATCGGAAAACAATGACAACAATATATGTAGAATAAAAATGGATGAAGTAAACTTTCCTTTGCATATAAGAACAAGGAAAATTGGCGATAAAATGAGTTTAAAAAAAATTAACGGTCTAAAAAAAGTTAAAGATATTTTCATAGAAAATAAAGTGCCAATTGAGTTAAGAGATAAATGGCCAATCGTTGTAGACTCAAAAGATAACATAATTTGGATTCCTGGTATTAAAAAGTCTAAATTTACTAAATCAAAAAACGAAAACTATGATATAATATTAAAATATCAATAAAAGGAGGAAAAAAGATGGACAAAAAAAATGTGAAAAGAGGGTTATTACCATATTTGTTTTTAATATTATTGCTAATAGGAATATATTATATGGTAATAATTTCTGATAAAACTATAAATAATATAACTTATGACCAATTTTTGGAGGAGTTAAATAAAAACACTGTAACAGAAGTAAATATAACGCCAAAGAGTAGGGCTAGTGTATATGAAATAAGTGGAAAATTATCAACATACGATGAAAATGAAACTTTTTATTTAAAAGTACCATTAACAGATAGTGTTATTAAACAAATTTTGAATACAGATTCAACAACATTGGGATTTGAGCTTACTACTAATAATGATCCGGAATCAAGTTCATTTTTGCTTATTGTAATAAATGTTTTACCTTTTGTGTTGCTATTAGGTGGTTTATTCTTTATTTTTTCTAAGCAGATGAATGGTGCTGGAAAATCTATGGATTTTGGAAAAAGCAGAGCAAAATTAAGCAGTGAAAACAACAAAACAACATTCAAAGATGTTGCGGGATTAAAAGAGGAAAAAGAGGAAGTTCAAGAGTTAATTGATTTCTTAAAAAATCCAAAGAAATTTCAAAAATTAGGGGCAAGGATCCCTAAAGGTGTATTGCTAGTTGGTCCACCAGGAACAGGAAAAACATTATTAGCAAAAGCGGTTGCGGGAGAAGCAAATGTTCCATTTTACTACATAAGTGGTTCGGATTTCGTAGAATTATTTGTTGGTGTTGGAGCAAGCCGTGTACGTGATATGTTTAAGCAGGCAAAACATAACGCACCATGTTTAATATTCATTGATGAAATTGATGCTGTAGGACGTCAACGTGGTACTGGTTTGGGTGGAGGACATGATGAGCGAGAACAAACACTTAACCAATTATTAACAGAAATGGACGGATTTGGTGCTAACGAAGGAATAATTATAATTGCCGCTACAAATAGGGCAGATGTTTTGGATCCAGCACTTTTGAGACCAGGAAGATTTGATAGACAAGTAACTGTTAATTTGCCAGATGTAAAGGGTCGTGAAGAAATACTTGAGGTTCATGCAAAGAATAAAGTGTTTGCTCCAAGTGTTAATCTAGCCAATATTGCAAAGCGTACTGTTGGATTTAGTGGTGCTGATTTGGAAAACTTACTTAATGAAGCTGCATTATTAGCTGTCAGACGAAACAAGGAATATATAACAATGACTGAGATAGACGAAGCACATGATAGAGTTTTAATGGGACCAGCGAAAAAATCTAAAAAGTATACTGATCACGAAAAGAGAGTAGTTGCTTATCATGAAGCTGGGCATGCAGTTGTAGGAATCAAATTAGATGGTGCTAACGAGGTACAAAAAATAACAATAATTCCAAGAGGAGCAGCTGGGGGATATAATCTTATGCTTCCAAAAGAAGAAACCTTCTTATCAACTAAAAAGGAATTACTTGAAACGATTAGTGGATTATTAGGTGGCCGTGTAGCAGAAGAAATAGTATTTAAAGAAATGACAACGGGGGCACATAATGATTTTGAAAAGGCTACTAAAATTGCAAGAGCAATGGTAACAGAATACGGAATGAGTGATTTAGGTCCTGTTCAATTGGAACAGCAAGAAGGTGGAGTATTTTTAGGTAGAGACTATAATAAAAGCAGGAATTTCTCTAATGAAGTTGCGCATGAAATTGATATAGAAATGCGAAAAATAATAGGAGAATGCTATAAAAAAACAGAAAAGATAATAAGCGATAATAAAGATTTGTTAGATTTAATCGCAAATGCGTTATTGAAGTATGAGACTTTGACAAAAGAGCAAATAGAATATTTAGTAAAAAATGGAAGAATGCCTGATGAAGAAGAAAATAATGATTTATTAAAGAGCCTTACTTTAGCAGAATTAAAAGAAAAAGCTAAAGATAAAGGTATAAAAGGTTATTCAAAAATGAGTAAAGAACAATTAATTGATGAATTGAAAAAATAGAGTTTAAAAGCTCTTTTTTTCATAGTAAAAGAATTTCTAAAAAATTTAATAATATCTATTGTTTTAAACTGAACTATTTTGATAATCTATTAGTATAAAAGAATGGAGGAAATTATGTATATAGATACGCATACTCATTTAAGTAGTGAGGATTATGATGATATTGATTCTGTTGTTAATAATGCAATAAATAATGATGTTTGTTATTTGATAGTTAGTTGTTGTAGTAAGAAAAGTATAATTGAAGGATTATCTTTATTAGAAAAATATAATAATATTTTTCTTTCAATAGGGTTTCATCCTTCAGAGATATTTGATTATTCATTGGACGATTTAAAATGGCTTGAATCGTTAATTAAAAATAACAAAAGAATAGTAGCAATAGGAGAAATTGGCTTGGATTATCATTATGCAGACAACAAAGATGTAATAGAAAAACAAAAAGAACTTTTTATAAAACAATTAAATATAGCCAAAAGAACAAATAAGCCAGTGGTTATTCATACTAGAGATGCTACTAAGGATACATTAGATATTCTAAAAAAATATAATTTAAAGGGAATAATACATTGTTTTAGTGGAAGTATAGAAACTGCAAAAGAATATATAAAACAAGGATATCTTCTTGGGGTTGGTGGAGTTATAACTTTTAAAAATTCTAAATTACCAACAGTTGTTTCAAAAATACCGTTGGAAAAAATAGTTTTAGAAACAGACAGTCCATATTTAACGCCAGAACCATTTAGAGGAACTAAAAATGAATCTAAAAATATTCCTATCATTGCGGAAAAAATTTCGAAAATAAAAGAAGAATCAATAAGTAATATCGCTAATACTACAACTCAAAATGTTATTACTTTATTTGACTTAAATATATAATTGTGATATATTTTACCTATAGATGCTAAGAGGTGATTAGTTTGAAGCGAGCACTTTACATGATAAGAAATCAAACTATTTTTATAGTTATTTTAGTTGCTATTTTTTTAATTATTGCTTCTGGAAACAAAATAGAAACAATAACTACCGAGGACATTTCAAATTCGCGCTCTATTCAAGCGGTTCATTTAGTTTCTAAATATAAACCTGATTTAGTAAAGACAAAATATGTTAAAACAATTAGTGAAATAGTAAAATATGGTAAAACTATGCCAGTTAAGTTTGAAGGGACAATGACTGGATATGGAGCTGATTGTGAGGGCTGTGGTGGCCGAGTTGGATGTCCGCCATCACAAAATGTAAAAAACGGAAATATTTATTTTAATGATCAAGAATACGGAAAAATTAATATAGTTGCTGCAGACAAATCTATACCTTGTGGAAGCATTGTAAAAATAACAAATTCCACCTTAGGGAAAGAAGTTGTTGCTATTGTTTTGGACAGAGGTGGAGCTATAAAAGGAACTAAATTTGATTTTTTAGTTAAGTCTGAATCAGAAGCCTCTAAAAAAGTAGGAAAACAAAAAGTGACTTACGAACTTGTTAGATGGGGTTGGTAATACATCTGTTAAACAGGTGTTTTTAATTATATAGGGAGTATAATATGAATAATTTGGATCACAATTTTAAAAAAAAATACGGTCAAAATTTTTTGATTGATGACAATATAATTAAAAAAATAATTTCCTCAGTTTCTTTAGAAAAAGAGGACTTAGTTATAGAAATAGGACCTGGTTCTGGGGTGCTCACAAAAGAGTTAACGAAAAAAAGCAAAGTATTGGCATACGAGATAGATAAGGATTTAGAGAATGTTTTATCGAAAAACGTAAATAGTAATAATTTAACCGTTATATGGGATGATTTTCTAAATAGGAATATATCCGAAGATATTAAAAAATTTTCATATAATAAATTATTTATTGTAGCAAATCTTCCATACTATATTACGACTCCGATTATAATGAAAATAATAGAAGAAAAACTTGATATAGAAGAAATGATAGTTATGGTTCAAAAAGAAGTGGGGGATAGATTTTCTAGTTCGCCTGGGAATAAAAATTATGGTTCTGTTACAGTATTCCTAAATTATTATTTTGAAATTAAAAAATTATTTGATGTAAGTCGAAGTTGTTTTTATCCCAAACCAAACGTAGATAGTGTTATAATTTCATTGAAAGCAAAGAAGAAAAAAGAATCTGTAAATGAAGAAAAATTGTTTTGCTTGATAAAAGACAGTTTTAAATTTAAGCGAAAAACATTGAAAAATAACTTAAGTGGATATGATTTAAAAGCAATAGAAAAACTGTTGAAAGATTATAATTTTGATTTGTCTGTAAGAGCAGAACAAATCCCTTTAGAAATATTTATAAAAATTGCAAATATTTTGTGATTAAAAGCATATTATTTTCTAGGTGAAGATATTATGCTTTTTAAAATTGGAGATCTAGTTACAAGAAATTCTTATAATAATGATACTTTATTTAAGATTATTGGAATTGAAGATTCGCTAGTTTATCTGAAGGGCGTGGATGTTAGGCTTTATGCTGACAGTACGATAGATGATTTAAAACTAGCGAGGGTGGAAAACGATACAGACAAAGATGATGATTTTGTAGAAAAAATGAACGAAATACTTGATTTAGATAGAAATGAGTTTTTTTATTTACCTGGAAAAGTTTTGCATATAGATGGTGATGATGAATATCTTGAGAGATGTATGAAATTTTATAAAAAAATGAAAGTACAAGCATATGGTATCGTTTTAAAGGAAGAGGTCATTTCTATGGAAATAGAACGATATTTAAAGGAATTAAAACCAGATATTGTAATTGTTACTGGACATGATTTTTTTTATAAAAATAGGCAAGACTTTAATAATTTAAATAATTATAGAAATAGTAAATTCTTTGTTGAAGCAGTAAAAAAAGCCAGAGAATATGAAAAATCCCAAGACAAACTAATTGTAATAGCTGGTGCATGTCAATCTGATTATGAAAGTTTAATTAAGGCAGGGGCTAATTTTGCTAGTAGTCCAAAAAGAGTAAATATTCATGCTCTAGATCCTGCCATAATTGCAACTTCAATTGCACTTTCGACAAGAGATAAGCCTATAGATATCATCAAAATTATTTCTAGAACAAAATATAAAGAGGAAGGTATGGGTGGTATTATTACTAATGGAATGATGTATACGGGGTATCCTAGATGAACATAAAAAAGATTAAAATGCAATTGGAACAAAGTAAAGGAAAAGAACTTCAATTTAGATTTAATGGTAGTAGGAATCAAATAGAAGAGTTTTCTGGAACTATAGAAAATACATATAATTATATTTTTATAATAAGAACAAACGATAAAAACAATCAATTGAAAAGTTTTACTTATAGTGATGTATTAACAGATAGTCTGGAAATTTTTGTAAAATAATATTGATTTTTCAAATAAATTATTATAATATATATTTATAGAGTGTTATGCTTTGTGAGAGGGAGGATATGCGAATGAAGATTACATCAGTAAATGTACGTAAGATCGAAAAAGAAGGATCACGTATGAAAGGAATCGCATCAGTATTGATTGATGACAGTTTTGCTGTTCACGACATTAGAATAATTGAAGGAGATAATGGTTTGTTTATTGCAATGCCAAGTAGAAAAACTGCAGTTGGAGGTTATCGTGATATAGCACATCCTATTAATCCAGAAGTTAGAACAATGTTTGAAAAAGCTATCTTTGAAGCTTATGAAAAAGCAGAAGAAGATTCAAGCGAAGAAGAGTAGTATTACAAAAGAGATTCATATCTCTTTTTTTCATATTTTAATTTATCCGTCATATTATTAAACAGGAGGAATAATATGGACAAGGTAGATAACTTGGTTGGTAATTATAATCATGGTATTAATATGGTTGAAAGAAAAAATTTAATAGTAACAGGTGTAAAAAAAATAGAAAATTTTGACAGTGAAGAATTTTTACTAGAAACAACTATGGGATACCTAGTAATAAAAGGGACTGATTTGGAATTAGTAAAATTAGATACCATGCAAGGAAATGTCTCTATAAAGGGTTTGATTATCTCTTTTACATATGTTGAAGATCATAAAACTAAAAATAAAGAAAACAGTATTTTCAATAGGTTATTTAAATAATGAAATTAGAAATACAGCTACAATCTCTGGTTATGTCTTTCCTCTTTGGGATGTTCTTTTCCTTGATCTTTAATGTTTTTTATAAAGTGATTTTTAAAATAAAAAAATATTTAAGATTAATAATTGCGATTTTGTTTCTTTTAATAAATACAACGCTATATTTTTGGTTATTGGTGTTGATAAATGATGGAGTAGTTCATGTATACTTTTTGATATCAATTTTATTAGGTTTTCTGGTAGGAAATAGAAAAACGAAAAAATTACGATATAAATCTTAAATTCTTATATTTCTATAAGAATTTTTTTCTTATTGAATGACTTTATTCAAAAAGTATAGTATAATTAAGGTGGGTTTTTAGGAGGCATAATGCAAAAAAAAGAGTTTGCTTTAATTAAAAAATATTTGAAGAAATCTTCTAATGTATTTATTATGGGACACAAAGATATAGATTTAGATGCTTTTGGGGCCGCTATCGGCATGTATTGCTATGCATCTTATCACAAAAAAGAAGCGTATGTGATATTAGACGACAAAAAAGTAGAAACAGGAGTAAAAAAAGCACTAGAAGCTTATGAAGAAAAAATAAATATAATTAAGAGTAAGGAAATAGATAATTTGATTGATAACAGAAGCCTCTTATTTATAGTGGATGTCAATAAGGAACAATTATTACAAAATCCTAACTGTTTGAGTAAATTTAATAATGTTATTGTGATTGATCATCATGATACTGCAAAAGATTCAATAAATTATGAAAATGCTTTGTTATTTATCGATAATTCATCCTCTAGCACTTGCGAGATTATAACAAAGATGCTAAAAAACGATAATTATTTAATAAACAGTGAAATTGCGACTACAATTCTTGCAGGAATTGTTCTTGACACTAATAATTTCGTTATTAAGACGGATGCAGATACTTATTATGCAGCATACTATTTAGGAAAATGCGGTGCTGATTCAAGAAAAGTTCAATATTTGTTAAAGCAAGATATTAAAGAATATATTGAGATGCAAAAGGTGATTACTGAAGTAAAAGTAATAAAGAAAATAGCTATAAGTAAGGGGTTACAAACGAGAAAGTATAGAAGAGAAGATTTAGCTAAGATAGCAGATACTATTTTATTGTTTAACAATATAGAGGCTTCCTTTGTTGTTGGTAAGATAGATAAAGGAATAGGAATAAGTGCTAGAAGTATGGGTAATATTAATGTTGGTAAAATAATGGAAGAATTTGGTGGTGGAGGAGATAATCATGAAGCTGCAGCTAGAATATCAGATAGGAGTTTAAATGAAATGGTTTCTGAAATAACAAAAATAGCCAAAAAGTTATAGGAGGTGTAGGCCATGAAAGTTTTATTTATTAAAGACCTAAAAGGGCAAGGAAAAAAAGGAGAACAAAAAGAAGTAAAAACTGGATATGCACAAAATTTTTTGATAAAAAATGGTTATGCGGTTCAATTAAACGAACAATCTTTATCAAAATATAATCAAGAGCAGCAGGAAGTAAAAAGAAATGATGAGAAAAACAGGAAATTTGCATTAAGTCAAAAGGAATTGCTAGAAAAAGTAGAATTGAGTTTTAAAGTTCAAGTCGGAAAAGATGAACGAGTATTTGGAAGAATTAGTACGAAGCAAATTAAAGAAAAACTAGATTCTTTAGGATATAACATAGATAAGAAACAAATAAATATAAAAGATGGAGCCTCATCGCTTGGTTACCATTATGTCGATATCAATTTATATAAGGATATTTTTGCAAAAGTTAGAATTAAATTAGAAAAATAGAGGGTGATATCATGCAAAATAAGAATATTCCACATAATTTAGAAGCAGAACAATCAGTTTTAGGATCCATGATTTTATCTAAATATGCACTTCAGAAATCAGCAGACGCTTTAACAAAAGAATCTTTTTATTCTACAAACAATGCAGAAATTTTTACTTGCTTAATAAATATGTATGATAAAAAGATTCCTATTGATATTACTACGTTAACAACAGAATTAAAGAATAAAAATAAACTAGATGCAATTGGCGGAGTTGAATATTTAACAGAGATAATAGATTATGTACCAACTGCTGCCAATGTAGATCACTACATTAAGCTGGTAGAAGAATCTGCACTACTTAGAAGATTAATAGAGGTATCTACTGATATTGTGACTAGTGCATATAATAACGAAGTAAGTGTTAATGATACATTAGATAATGCAGAAAGAAAAATATTGAGTGTTGTGAATAATAGGAGATCAACAGAATTTAAGTCAATAAGAGAGGTGTTGGAGACAGCAGAAGCAAATTTAGAAAAGTTAGCGGAAACAAAAGGAGAAGTAACCGGAGTTTCTACAGGATGGTACGATATAGATCATTTGACTTCTGGACTTCATGAGAACGAATTAATTATAATTGCTGCACGTCCAGCTATGGGTAAAACAGCTTTTGCCCTTAATTTAGCTACAAATGTTGCGATGAACAGTTCAAAAGCTGTTGCGTTATTTAATATGGAAATGGGTGCAGAACAACTTGTTAATAGGATGATATCCTCGTTAGGCCAAATAGAGGGAAAAAAGATGGCAACAGGTAATTTGCAAAACAATGATTGGAAAAGAGTCAGTGAGGCAATAAGTCAATTATCTGGAACAAAGTTATATATGGACGATACTCCGGGGATAACGATTGGAGAAATTCGTTCTAAGTGTAGACGCTTAGCCAATAGCGAAGAAGGTTTAAGTATGGTTGTAATTGATTATCTACAACTTATTTCTTCATCTACAAACTATGGTGGAAATCGTCAACAAGAAGTTTCAGACATTTCAAGGTCATTAAAAATGATGGCAATGGAATTGAAAGTTCCCGTTGTTGCATTAGCGCAACTTTCCAGAAGTGTTGAAGCTCGAGAAAATAAGCGTCCAATTATGAGTGATCTAAGGGAATCGGGTTCTATCGAACAAGATGCAGACATTGTAGCATTCTTATATCGTGATGATTATTATAATAAAGAAAAGATTTCCGAAAACAATACTAGTGTAAGCGAATTTATAGTTGCAAAGCATAGAAATGGACCAACTGCAACCATAGAATTGCTTTTCAAAAGAGATACTTCAACTTTCCTAAGTTATAAAAAAGATACGGTAGGTGTTGTAAGTGAATAAAAAATCAATAATATTTATAATATTAGCTTTGTTTATTAGTAGCACAGTGTTTTTTACAGGATATACAAAGCATAAAGATCCTGAAGAGTTATATCGTGTTTATCTATCTGGAAAAACAATAGGATATATCAATTCAAAACAAGAACTTGAAGAATATATAAATACAAAAGAATCAGAAATCAAAAATAAATATGGGGTCGACAAAGTTTATGCACCAAAAGAGTTGGATGTTGTAAAAGAAGTGACATATAACGAAAAGGTATCAACGGTTGAAGAAATTTATCAAAAAATTAAAGATATATCGCCTTTTACCATCAATGGATATACTATAACAATAAAAGGTGTAGAAGAAATAGAAGAAGATCAGAAATACACAACTGATGATGTAATTATAAATGTTTTAGATAAAAAAATATTTAATGATGCTATAATGACTACTTTGAAAGTTTTTGTTCCAGAAGAGGAATATCAGGATTATGTTAATGGAACTCAAGAGGAGATTGAGGATACAGGTAAGATCATAGAAAATATATATATAGAAAACGAAATGACAATTAAGCAAAATAAAATATCGGTAGATGATGTTATTTTTTCTGATAGTGAGGAGTTAAGCAAATATTTATTGTTTGGAACTCTAGAAGCACAAAAAACATATACAGTAAAATCGGGTGATACAATTGAGCAACTTTCATACGATAATAAATTATCTGTTGAAGAATTTTTAATTGCAAATACAGAATTCACTAGCAGTGATAACCTTTTGTATCCTGGTCAAACAGTAACTTTGGGAGTTATTAGACCAGCGTTTAAGTTAATAGAGGAAGACCATGTTGTAGAAATAGAGATTAGTAAATATAAAACCGAAATTGTTTATGATGATAGTCTGTTGGTAGGAGTTGAGAGGGTAAAACAAGAAGGCGTTAATGGAAAAAACAAAGTCACCAAGAAAATAAAAAAATCAAATGGCGAAGTAATTAGTGCTGTTGTAGTCAATTCTGCTGAGGTCGAACCTACTATAAATAAAATAATAGTTCGTGGTAAAGGTACTATAAGCAAGGGTTCATTGGGTTCATGGGCTTGGCCAACTAAGATTCCATATGTTATAACAAGTGTATTTGGATGGCGCTGGGGAAAATTCCATGAAGGAATAGACATAAGTGGAACAGGTCATGGATCGCCAATATATTCGGCAAACGATGGTGTTGTAGTGGAGGCAGGCTATACTTCAGTTAACGGAAATTATATTGTTATTAACCATAATAATGGATATTATACTATATATGGGCATATGTCCGCTTTATTAGTGAAAAAAGGTGATATAGTAACAATAGGACAACAAATTGGTAAAATGGGGGCAACTGGATATGCTACTGGAACCCATTTACATTTTGGAGTATGGAAAGGCTATCCATATAGGGGCGGAACTAGCATTAATCCCATGAGGTTGTACTGATGAAAATAAAAGTTTTAGCTAGTGGTTCGAAAGGGAATTCTACTTACATAGAGTGTGGAAATACTAAAATATTGATTGATGCTGGAATAAGTTACATGCAAATAAAAAAATCCTTGGAAGAGATAAATATAAATGTTTGCGATTTGAATATTATCCTGATAACACATACGCATAGTGATCATATTAAAGGCTTGTGTTCTTTAATAAAAAAAACAAACGCAATATTATATGTTACGGAAGATATTTATTCTGATTTATTAAAGAACATGACAATAGATAACTATTATATAATAGAGGGAGAAAAATTTAAATATAATGATTTGAGTGTAGAGCTACTCCCAGTTTCACATGATGTTAGTTGTTATAGTTTTATAATAAATTATAAAAATAAAAATCTTGTCTATGTTACAGATACTGGATATTTGAACAAAAGATACTTTGATAAGTTGAAAAATAAAGATGTATATATAATAGAAAGCAACCATGATGAAACTATGCTTATGAATGGACCTTACCCTTTTATATTAAAGCAAAGAATATTAAGCGATAGGGGACATCTATCTAATAAGGCAACGGCTAGAATATTGACTAAATTAATAGGTGATAATACAAAATACATTTTTTTAGCTCATATAAGTGAACATAATAATACAAAACAGTTAGTGCTTGATGAAATAACGAGAGAGCTTTCTAATATAAATTTTAATTTAGATAAGATAATTTTAACAGATCAATATATTTCTTTGGAAATGGTGGAAGTTTAATATGATAAAAATTATATGTGTTGGAAAATTAAAAGAGAAATATTTAGAAGCTGCATCTAAAGAATATATAAAAAGAATTTCTAAATATACTAATATTGAAATAATAGAAATATTAGATTCTGCAATTGATGATAAGAAGATAGCGCTTGAGAAAGAAAAAATAGGTATTCAAAAGCACTTAACAGGAAAAGAGTATATAATAACGTTAGAAATCGAAGGAAAAGAAATATCATCTACAGAATTTTCTAAAGAGTTAGATAAAAAACTCATGATAAATAGTAACATTACATTTATAATTGGAGGCTCGCATGGGATACATTCTGATATAAAGAATATTTCTAATTTTAGACTTTCATTTTCTAAAATGACCTTTCCACATCAATTGTTTAGAGTTATGCTTTTGGAACAAATATATAGAAGTTATAAGATAATGAATAATGAAAAATACCATAAATAAAAATATCCACAAAATTGTGGATATTTTTATTAAAAGTCTACTTTTTGTAAACTTTAACCAATGATTTGATAAATTTACATATAATTAACTCAAACGAGGTATTCATATGGTTATTTTTAGAAAAAGATTAAGAGAAAAACGAAAAGAACTAAATTTAACACAAGAAGAGTTAGGGAAGAATATTTATCTAAGTAAAGGCGAAATTTGCGCATATGAAAAGGGTAATAGAATTCCTCCGCTAGATGTATTAATAAGAATAGCAAATTTTTTGGAAGTTGATTTTCTTTGGCTTATTGGTATGGAATTAGATTATAACAAAGGAAATGATAAAATTGTTAATTTATCCGAGGATGATTTAAAGATAATAAATGCTTTAAAAAAAGATAGTGATTTATATGAAAAATTTCTAGAAAATCCCGAGAGAATAATAAATAAAATTAGATCAATTATAAAATAATACACTCTAGAAAGTTATGTTGTTAACCTAAATTTTAATAGGTAAAAAGAAGTTGATTAGAAAAATTAATCGACTTTTTTAATATGACATAAAACGTCATTATCTTAATTTATACTTAAATAGGTGAGTGTATGATTAAGATTATAACAGACGTATTATGGAGTATAGCACTTGTATTTTTAGTAGGAGGAGGTTTTTACTTTAGTTTTAAACTGAAATTTCCTCAATTTAAAATAACCTCTTTATTCAAGGGGTTTAAAACAGATGATAAAAATAGTATTTCTCCATTTAAGAGTTTGACAGTTTCTTTAGCAGCAAGAGTAGGGGTTGGTTCGTTAGCTGGTATTGCTTTAGCTATATATTTGGGTGGACCAGGTTCAATTTTTTGGATTTGGATTGCTGGGATAATAACTTCAATAAATGCCTTCTGCGAGAGTTATCTTGGTGCAAAATATCAAGAAAGAGACGGAAGTGAATATAAGGGTGGACCATCTTTTTACATTTCAAAAGGATTAAATAATAAAAAATTAGCTTCTTTCTATGCAATATTAATAATAATAGCATATATTTTTGGATTTATGGCTATTCAAGCCAATACCATTTCTGTTTCTATAGAACAATATTATGGAATAAGCCCACTTATAATAGGAATTGTTTTAGCATTTGTTTCTGGAATATCTATTATGAAAGGATTGGACAGAATAGTTAATATTACTAGTAAATTGGTGCCCTTTATGGGGATAGGATATGTTTTACTTAGTATAACAGTAATAGTTATAAATATAGATAAAATACCGGAGGTTTTATCTAATATAATACTTAGTGCTTTTGATTTCAAAGCCTTTGGAATGGGTGTATTATCTACTTTTATTATTGGAATACAGCGTGGAACTTTTTCTACCGAGGCAGGATTAGGAACTGGAGCAATTGCTTCTTCTTGTAGTCATTCTAGTAATAAGATAGGAATAGGTCTAATTCAAATTTTGGGAATATATTTTACTGTTTTTGTAATTTGCACATCTACAGCACTAATAATTTTAACTTCCGATTATACAAGCTTATCATTAAACAACATAAATGGTATTGAATTGACACAGTACGCATTAAACTATCATTTAGGAAAATTTGGCATATTTGTATTAATAATATCTGTTATAGCATTAGCCTATTCAACTATAGTCGCAGGTTATTATTATGGTGAAAGTAATCTAAAATATCTTATAAAAAATATTAAACCAATTCATATAAATGCTCTGAAAATAATAACTGTAATATTATTGTTTTTTGGTAGTTTGGCGAGTCCATCTATTATTTGGAATATAGTTGATATATTGGTCGCAGTTCTAGCAATTATAAACATGTATGCTCTAATAAAATTAAGACGAGAAATAATAACAGATTATGAAAAGTTTAAAAAACACAATTAAATGTAGTATAATGTATTTGGTGATATTATGTTGGGTAATGATTGGGATGAAATTTTAAAATATGAAATAAATAAAGATTATTTTCAAAAACTATTGAAATTTATAGAAGAGGAATATAAGAGGAAAATAATCTATCCAAAACAGAACGAAATATTTAAAGCTTTTAGGAACACTTCATATAAAGATACAAAAGTAGTTATATTAGGCCAAGATCCATACCATGGAGATAATCAAGCTGAAGGATTATCCTTTTCGGTAAAAGAAGGAATAAATAAGCCACCTTCTTTACAAAATATATTTAAAGAGTTGAAGGACGACTTAGGGTATGAAATTCCCAATAATGGTAGCTTGGTAAAATGGAGTGAAGAGGGAGTGTTATTGTTAAATACTGTTTTAACAGTAGAGGCAAATAAAGCAGCTTCGCATAAGGATATAGGATGGGAAACATTTACAGATAAAGTTATAGAAAAGATAAATAAAAAAAACACTCCAGTGGTTTTTATATTGTGGGGAAATTTTGCTAAAAGCAAAAAAAGGTTAATAACGAATCCGATTCATTTTATAATAGAATCGTCTCATCCATCCCCTTTTTCTGCATATAATGGTTTTTTTGGTAGTAGGCCTTTTTCGAAAACCAATAACTTTTTAATAAAATGTGGACTAAATCCAGTGGATTGGAAAATAAAATGATAATAGCTAGCTATTATCATTATTATTTTGTTTTAATATTTCAAACTCAACTTCTTTTTCTACTAATATTTTTTCTTTTTTAACAAATCTTTTTATTATTCTTGTAAAAAGATAAGTTGGCTTTTTAATTGTTTTATTATATAAATCTGAATTTAAATTATAATAATCTATTATGGCGTTTATTTCCAAATTTGTGTTATATAAATCTTTCATTAAACTATCTTCTTCGTCTGATAAAATGTAATTGTTATCTTCAATAAAATTATTTAATTCTTTATTTAATTTGCTTGATTCATTTATAAGGTCAAATATCTCCAGTTTTTTGTTTTTTATTTTTGGTAATTCTACTAATACTTTTTCTTTGTTTTTAGCATTTATAGTTTTTGATATGTTACTAAGTAGGTTTAATTTTTTTTCTAACAAAATATTTATATTATTTTCTGCTTCGTTAATTTTAATCTGGATTTTTTCAATATTCATAATTTGATTGTGTATACAAATTGCTATTATAATTATGAAGAAAACAAAACCTATTGTCAAATAAATATATAACATCCAATCACCTCTTATTATGAACATTATATCACGAACTTACTGAAGGTGAAAGAGGTAAAAAGTTTTAGTCATTAAATTCAATAAAGTTAATATATATATTCCATAATAGGAATTGTTTGTTTTGCTCGTCTTTGATTAATATGTAATCTTTACCAGAGGCTTCAATTATTCCATTAAATATCTTATCTCTCCATTCAATAGAATCTGGAAACGACATATGTATTGAAGCTTTCCTTCCAATATTTGAATTTATAACTGCTTCAGCATATTGATATTTACTCTCGCTGTTGCTTGGTTCAATTGGCATGCTTGGTATATTGTTTTGTACAGGCATATATGCTGGTTCGTATGAATCCTGTCTGTAATAACCATTATTCATAATATCAAATCCTTTCTTAAAAGTTCCAATATATTATATGAAATTATTATATTGTTATGTTATAATCTTTAAAGAAAGAAGGAAAAATATGAAAGTGAATATTGGTGTATCAAATAGGCATGTTCATCTAACTTATGATGACTATAAGACTTTATTTGGTAAAGAAAAATTCGATAAAGTAAAAAAATTAGTACAAACAGGCGAATACGCTACATCATTAAAGGTATCTATTAAAACAAGTAAATCTACAATTAATAATGTTAGAGTACTTGGACCTTTTAGAAGTTATACACAAGTAGAAATTTCTAAAACTGATAGTTATCAATTAGGGATAAATCCGCCAATTAGAAATTCTGGAGATATAGAGGATAGTGCTGAGATTTGTATAATAGGACCAAACGGGACCTTACAAAAGAAATGCTGTATTATTGCTACTCGTCATATTCATATAAATCCTGAAACTAGGGAAAAACTTGGACTTTTGGATAAAAAATATGTAAATGTAAGATTAGGAAACGAAAAAAAGGCAATTCTAGAAAACGTCTATATAAAAGAGACTCCAAATGGAGTTTTTGAAATGCATATTGATACAGATGATGCAAATGCAAACTTTGTTAAAACTGGAGATGTCGGTGAAATCCTTTTTTAATTATCTGTAATTTCATCGAAGACTAATTCATTTCCAGTAGGTTCTGTTCCCTTGATATAATATAATATTTTCTTATGTTTTGAGTCTTCGGTTGCAGGTTTACCACTTATTGGATCTACTAAATATCCGACAACATTGCTAGGTTTGGTGTACCAAACCTTTTCTTTATCCTTTAAATATGATTCCATGCTGTCTATCCAAACATTTTTAGCACTCATATATTCCTTTGTAGGAATTTCTTTATTATTATCATATCCAATCCACACAGAGGTTATAACTTGAGGAGTATAACCAATAGTCCATAAATCAGTTGCTGTTGTTCCGGATTTAACAGCATATTTCCTACTCATTTTTGCCGCAATACTCAAAATGGTAGGATAATTATAGTCTATAAATGCTGAATCATATGTAGTGGTTAATAGTTCATTTAATATATATACTAAACTACTATTTAATATTAATTCTTTTTCCTCTTTGTATTCATATAAAACATTTCCATTTAAATCTTCTACTCTTTTTATCAAATGCGGAGTGATTTTATAGCCCTCATTTGCAAACGTTGCATAAGCAGCGGTCATTTCTATTATATTTATTTCGTTGGTGCCAAGTGGCAAAGATGGATTAGCGCTTATAGCTGCAGTTATACCTAATCTTTTTGCCATATTAACAAGTGTTTCTTCTCCCAGAAACATGTGGGTTTTAACTGCATATATATTATCTGAGTATGAGATTGCCGTTGCTAAAGAAATGGGAATATTGCCATATATTTCATTTGCGTTTTTTGGAGAATATGTTGAATTGTTAGAAAAAGTAAATGTAGTCTGTTCGCTAGTAAAAGCTGTACTAGAAGTAAAACCATTTTCTAATGCAGCGTAATATAAAAAACTTTTCATGGTAGAGCCCACTTGCCTAACTGAATTTGTTGCTCTGTTAAACTCTGATTTAGTATAATCTCTACCACCAACAAGGGCTAATATTTCTCCGTTGTTTGGATTCATTGTAATTGCGGAGGCTTGAATTTCATCGGTGGTAACATTTTTATTTATACTTTCCTCAAGTGCTGTTTGTGCTTCTATATCAAGCGTTGTATAAATTTTTAATCCTCCCGTATCTAGAAAAGAAGTTGGAATACTACTGATGTCTTCTAGTTCTTTTAAAACAGCATCTTTATAATACATCAGTGTATTTAAATTATTTGTTGATTCTTTTCCATAAAAAGTTAATTCCTCATTTAAAGCATTATTCATTTCTTCTTCTGTAATATATCCATTTTTAACCATTCCTTGCAAAATTAATTTCTGCCTTGACTTAGCAAGTGTTGGATTTACAAGGGGAGAAAAATTAGATGGCGATTTTGGAATCCCTACAAGCATTGAAGCTTCCGCTAAAGATAATTCTTTTGCACTTTTATTAAAATAATAGTTAGCAGCTTTTTCAATTCCATACATACCGTGGCCATAATTTATAGTGTTTAAATATCCCTCTAATATTTCATCTTTGCTATAATGTAATTCAACATTTATTGTTAACCACATTTCATTCCATTTTCTTTCCCAAGTTTTGTCGAAGTCTAGGAACAAGTTTTTTACATATTGTTGTGAAATAGTAGAAGCACCTTGCTTTGTTTCACCACTAGTTATATTAACATATCCTGCTTTTATAATTCTTAAAAAGTCAAATCCAAAATGTTTATAAAAATTTTTATCTTCTGTGGATATTGTAGCATCTATAACGTTTTGAGATATATTATTTAGACTTACCCACTTGCTAGTTCCATTTCCTTGAAAAAAGAGTTCATTATTTCCATCATATAATGATATATTATTTGCACTTTTTATTTCTAAATTGGTTGATAATTTTGCATATCCATAACCACAAAGAGATAGTGCACTAATTATTAAGAACACAAACAGAAAATATTTAAAACTTTTTTTAAACATGTAAAATTCCTCCTACAATTGTGACTATTTTTATTATGAAGAAAATTACACTTATTATGTGCTAAATAAAAAAATTATGTTATATTAGACATATTAAATGAGAGGTAATTATGATAAATGTAAAAATTAGAGTGGAATTGATAAATTCTGAAGAAATATTAAATTTTGAAACTTATGGAATATTAGATGAAAAAAGAAATATACTAATTTACGATGAATCAAACGATATAAAGGTGATTCTTAACATGGATGAGAACGTATTGAGAAGAGAAACACCAGAGTATTTAATAACATTAAATTTTCTACAAGCAACTACAAATGTTTTTTTAAAAGATCTAAATAGAGAAGTAAGCGATAAGATTAAAATATTAGAAATTATAAATAATAAAACAACATATGAAGTAAAATATATGTTAAAAGAAGAAGAAAAAATAAATTATAAAGTAGAAATAATAAAATAATAAAAAAATATTGCTTTTGTATTAAAATGATGATATAAAAGTATATGATTTGATAGTCATGTCAATATTTTAATATTAAGCATATAATGTTAATCGTAGGAGGATGTATATGAGTATAAAAAACATGAAAAAAGACGAATTAGAATTATTATCATATAAAGACATTACAAATTTATTATTGGAAGAATATGGTAGTGATAATACTGCTAATTTATTTAGAAAGATAGTTGAAATGTTGGAATTACCTAGTAATGTGTTTGATAACAAAATAGGGGATTATTATACAATGTTAACAACAGATAAAAGATTTGTTTTATTAGAGGATGGAAATTGGGATTTAAGAACAAGGCATACCTCTGATAAAGTAGTAACTGTTGTTGATGATGATGATGAAATTGACAACGAAGATTCTGTTGCTAAGTCAAAGGACGATTATGAAGAAGAAAATGATTATGATTTGGATACTGATGAAGATGATTTTGATGATTCAGATGATGATCTTAAAGATTTAGTTATTCTTGATGAAGACGAACTTGAAATAGAAGAATAGACTTTTTAAGTCTATTTTTTGGTAATATATTTTTAATATGATATAATATTTATGTGAAAGGGTGGATAACTCATGATTGAAAGATTAGAGATTATAAAGAAAAGATATGAAGAATTGAATAATCAACTTTTAGATCCAAATAATTTGTCTAATATAAAGTTAACTACAGAAATTTCAAAAGAAATGTCTGATTTAGAAGAGACGGTTCAATGTTATAATCAATATTTAAAAGTGTTGTCTGGTATAGATGAATCAAGAGAAATGATTAAGGATCCAGAATTAGGTGAGATAGCTAAAGAAGAATTAGAAACCTTAGAAAATGAAAAAATAGAAATAGAAAAGAAATTAGAATTATTATTAATTCCAAAGGATCCTAATGATGGGAAAAATGTTATTGTTGAGATAAGGGGAGCTGCAGGAGGAGACGAAGCCAACATCTTTGCAGGAGACTTATATAGAATGTATCTCAAATATGCAGAAAAGCAAAATTGGAAAGTAGAGGTTATGTCTGAGGAATACTCAGAAGGAGGGGGCTTTTCTCTAATAAGTTTTCTAGTAAAAGGAAAGAACGTTTATTCTAAATTAAAATATGAAAGCGGAGCCCATCGCGTTCAAAGAGTTCCTGTAACTGAAACCCAAGGTAGAATTCATACGTCTACTGCTACTGTTTTGGTTATGCCAGAAGTTGAGGATATAGATATTGAAATAAAACAAAGCGATATTAGAGTTGATATATATAGAAGTAGTGGATGTGGTGGACAAGGTGTTAATACGACAGATTCAGCAGTTAGAATGACACACATACCCACAGGAATTGTTGTAACTTGTCAAAACGAAAGAAGTCAAATTCAAAATAGGGAACAAGCATTAAAAGTTTTAAAAGCTAGAATATATGAAGAAACTTTAAGAGCTCAGGAGGAAGAGCTGGGAACAGAACGAAGAAATAAAATAGGAACAGGAGATAGATCTGAAAAAATACGAACTTATAATTATCCACAAAATAGAATTACAGATCATCGTATTGGATTTACTATAATGCAACTAGATAGAGTTATGGAAGGAGATCTTGAGCCTATAATAGAAGCACTAATAACTGAGGATCAAAAACGAAAATTAGAGGAGAATTAATGAAGGTTGAACAATTGCTTATCGAGGGAAACAAGTATATCAAGCAGAATGAAACAAAGCAACTTTTAGCAAGCGTTCTGGGATATAATACCTTAGAATTATTAAATCATTTAGACGAAGAGGTAACGAGTGATAAAGAAAATAAATATAGAGAATATATAGAGAAACTTCTACATCATAAGCCACTTCAATACATAGTAGGAAACGTTGATTTTTATGGGTATGAATTTGATATAAATGAGGAAGTTCTAATACCAAGATTTGAAACAGAAGAACTTGTATATAATGTTATCAACTTCATTAAAAAAAATTTAAAAGGTGATCTTAAGGTTATAGATCTAGGTTGTGGTAGTGGAGTGATTGGAATCACCTTATATAAAGAAGTTCCTAGGCTTGAAGTTACTTGTTTAGATATAAGTGAAGAGGCATTAAAAATTACAAAAAAAAATGCAAAAAAATTAGGAGCAAATATTAGAGTTCAAAAGGGTGATATGCTTGATAATATAAATGAAAAATTTGATGTTATCGTTAGTAATCCTCCTTATATTGCAACAAATGAAGAAATAGAAGATATTGTAAAAAATAATGAACCTCATTTGGCCTTATATGCAGGTAATGATGGGCTGGATTGCTATAGAAAGATATTTGATAAAGTTAACTCAGTTATAAAGGAGAATTTTCTAATCGCATTAGAAATAGGACACAGACAAAAGAATGATATTATAAAACTAATTAATGATAAAATGGAAAATGTAAAAATAGAAACTTTTAAGGATATGTCTTCAAGAGATAGAATAATATTTGTTTATAGAAATAAATAGTTTAAAGAGCGTATGCTCTTTTTGTATAAAAAAATATAAATAGTCTCATTATTTAATAGGTGATATAAATGAAAAAAGTTTTATTGATAATAATGGCTATTATAACTGTCATAATTTTGAGTAATAACAATTCAAAAGAAGAAATTATTATCCCAAATGACTCTATCAGAATAAGAGTAATTGCATCCAGCAATTCGAAAGAGGATCAAAAATTAAAACAAAATGTAAGAAAGTCTATTCAACTTCAATTGTCGGAAATGTTAAAAGAAGCTAATAGCATTGAAGAAGTAAGGGAAATACTAAATCAAAATCTTGGGAATGTCAAATACACAGTTGAAAAAGTTATGGAAAAAAATAAAACAAGTAATAAATTTCAGGTTAATTATGGATATAACTATTTTCCTGAAAAAAAATATAAAGGTATTACCTATAATGAGGGATTTTATGAGTCCTTAGTAATTACTCTAGGAGAAGCAGAGGGAGATAATTGGTGGTGTGTTCTTTTTCCACCGTTATGTTTGATGGAGGAAGATGAAGAAAAAATAGAAGAAGTTGAATATAAATCTTTTATCAAGGAAATAATAGATAAATATTTTTAGAATTATTTGTCATTTGGTATAGTATTATTTATCAGGTGATAAATATGTTGGAGTTTTTGACTTTATTTTTAATTGCAATTAGTTTAAGTATGGATACTTTTTCCTTATCTATAATATATGGGACTTTGAATTTAGAAAAAAAGAAGATTTATCTTTTGAGTATAATAGTAGGAATGTTCCATTTTTTTATGCCGTTGTTGGGGAATATGATAGGAAGCCAACTTTTAAGCAAATTACCATTCAATCCTGATATAGTAGTTGGTTCTATCTTTATTTTAATTGCGATGCAGATGATTTTACAAAAGGAAGAAGTGATGGATTTAACAAAATTAATTGCATTTTTTATTTTTGGATTTACCGTTAGTTTGGATAGTTTTTCTGTTGGTATAGGGATATCCATGATTACACAATACCCGCTTTCAGCATATTTTATGTTTTCCATAACTAGTTTTATATTTACGTTCTTAGGCCTTAAATTTGGAAAGGGTTTAAACAATAAATTTGGAAATAAAGCAACATTCTTAGGAGCTGTAATTTTAGGAGTTCTAGGTTTTATGTATATTTTTTGATTTCAAACGCAAGGAGTAATTTGTTGACTAACATGATTTTAACTGTTAGAATTAAATAGGAGATGTATTATATGTTAGTTAATGCAGAAAAAATGTTGAAAGATGCTAAAAAAGGCAAATATGCAGTAGCGCAATTTAATATAAACAATCTAGAATGGACCAAATATATTTTAGAGGAAGCACAAGAATTGGAGACTGATATAATTTTGGGCGTAAGTGAAGGCGCTATAAAATATATGGGAGGGTATAATGTTGTTTTTTCTATAGTTGATTCTTTGGTAAAAGATTTGGGGATAAATATTAATGTTTGTCTTCATTTAGATCATGGTTCTACATTTGAAAGTTGTAAGAAGGCTGTAGATGCAGGTTTTACATCTATAATGATAGACGCTTCAAAATATCCTATAGAGGATAATATAAAACTTACAAAAGAAGTTGTAGATTATGCACATTCTAAAGGAGTAACAGTCGAAGCAGAAATAGGTAGAATAAGTGGAACAGAAGATAATTTATATGATGAAAAGTACAATGCAAGTCTAGAGGAGTGTATTCTTTTGGTAACTAAAACTGGGATTGACTTTCTGGCTCCAGCACTTGGAAGCGTTCATGGATTATATAATGGAGAACCAAATTTGGATTTTTCTACTATGAAACAATTAAATCAAAAATTAAATATACCATTAGTTTTACATGGTGGAACTGGAATTTGCGAAAGTGACTTAAAAAAGGCAATAACTTGTGGTATTTGTAAAATAAATTTTAATACAGAACTTCAAATAGCATGGACTAAAGGGATTAAGGATTTTATGAATTCAAATGAAAATATCTATGATCCAAGGAAAATAATCTCCAGTGGCGAAAAAAACATTAAACAAATAGTTAGAGAAAAAATTAGAATATTGTCAAATAAATAGGCAATCATTTGGGCATTTGTAATAAAATATAGTGGTGGAGGTATTATGAAAGCATTAAAAATTCAAGGTGGAAAAGAGCTAAAAGGAACAATTAGGATAAGTGGTGCAAAGAACAGTTCAGTTGCATTAATTCCAGCTGCAATTTTATCAGATGATGTTGTAACTATATGTAATGTTCCAGAGATAACAGATATTGATGCTTTAAGTGACATATTAGAGTATTTAAAGGCCGACGTTAAAAGAGCCAGTGAAAGTATTGTTATAGATCCAAAAACATCAATCAATCGTCCAATTCCAACTAATATGGCACAAAAATTAAGAGCTTCCTATTATTTTATGGGAGCGTTGCTAGGAAAATATAAGCATGTAGAAATGTCATTTCCAGGTGGATGTTCAATTGGGGCACGTCCTATAAATTTACATTTAAAGGGATTCGAAGCGTTAGGTGCTAAAATAACTCAAAATGACAATGTTTATATCGTTGATGCTGAGGAGCTAAAAGGTGCAAATATATACTTGGATATAGCATCAGTCGGAGCAACTATTAATATTATGCTAGCTGCAGTAAAAGCTAAAGGAACTACGATAATAGATAATGCTGCTAAAGAACCTGAAATAGTAAATGTTGCAACTTTTCTAAATAATATGGGCGCAAGAATAACAGGAGCAGGTACTAGTGAAATTCGTATTAAGGGAGTAGACAAGTTAAATGGATGTTTTCATGAGGTTATACCAGATAGAATAGAAGCAGGAACTTATATGATTATCGCAGCTTTAGCTGGAAATAATGTGAAAATAGATAATATAATTCCAGAACATTTAGAAGCACTAACTTCTAAACTTGCTGAAATTGGGGTTCCAATAGAAATGGGAATGGATTATGTGATTATAAAAAAACCTCAAAGTTATAAACCAGTAAATATTAAAACATTGGTTTTTCCAGGATTTCCTACAGATTTGCAACAACCTTTTTCAGTGTTACTCACTCAATGCAACGGAAAATCAACGATTGAGGAGACAATATATGAAAATAGATTTATGCATGTTCCAGAGTTGGAAAAAATGGGAGCAAATATAAAGGTGAGCGGAACAAAGGCAACTGTATATGGTCCAACGAAACTTAGTGGAAGCACTGTAACCGCAACAGATTTGCGTGCAGGAGCAGCAATGGTCTGTGCGGCTTTGATAGCTGAATCTGGGGAAGAGACGATTATTACTAATGCCGAACATATTTTAAGAGGATATGAAAGTATTGTAGAAAAACTTAGTGATATAGGTGCTAAAATAAGAATAATAGAAATATAGTTTAATAGTATTATTATTCTTTTTTTTTGGAGATGACTATGAGGTTAAAAAAAATACTATTTTATATTTGTGTTGTTTTAGCAATTTTTGTTATCTATAAGATTGCTTTTAATCCAAAGATAAATTATGTGGCTTTAGGAGATTCCACTGCAGAAGGAATGAATCCCTATGGTGAAATTGGATATGGATACACAGATTATATTGCTGATTATTTGTCTAAAAATAATCTACTGGCTAATTACATAAAGGAATATGCAACAAGCGATTATAAAATTTCCGATTTAGCAAATGATATAAATAATAATAAGAGTATTATACATAATGATTCCCATATCAATATTAAAAGTACTTTGCGTGAGTCCGATTTAATTACTCTATCTATAGGAACAAATGACTTTTTCGACGGAGTAACAGTAGACAATCTATCGATTAAGCTAAAAGATAAATCTTATTTAAAAAATAAAATAGATAGAATAAGCTTGGAATTTGATGATTTGTTAGTATTAATAAAGAAATATGCAAAAGGAAGTATTATAGTAATTGGCTATTATAATCCATTTCCATATGAACAAATTTATAAAGATGATATAGATGAATTAGTAAAATATTGGAATGATGAATGTAGTAAAATATGTGAAAAAAATAATGTCTATTTTGTAGATGTGTTCCAATATTTTGATAATAGAACTGATTATTTACCTAATCCACTAGATAAACATCCAAATGTATTTGGTTATAATGAAATTTTTAATCGGGTAAAAGAAGTATTAGATAAAAATATCGTAAAATAAGAAAGTAAAAAAATATTTGCAAAAAGGAAAAATTACTGATATACTATATTAGCAATTATTACTATGACTAAATTTAGTCATGGCGGAAGGAGAGATAGAATGAAAGCAGGTATTCATCCAGAATATAAAGATACTAAATATATTTGCGCTTGTGGTGCAGAATTTACTGCAAAATCTACAAAAGATGAATTTCATGTAGAAGTTTGTTCAAAATGTCATCCATTCTATACAGGAAAACAAAGCAGAGCTTCACATGCAGGAACTGTAGATAAGTTTAATAGAAAATATGGATTTTCTAATCAAGAAGAAAATAAAGCTGAATAATGAGTAGGCTTTATTTTTTTGTTTGATAAAAAAAATTTAGAGATGTATAATAATAATAGAGGTGTAATTATGAAAATAGGAATTGCTAGCGATCATAGAGGATATAATTTGAAACAGGAGATTATAAAATATTTAAAAAATAAAAAGATAGAAATTATAGATTATGGAACTCAATCGACTGAGTCCGTTGATTATCCTAAGTTTGCTTTTGAATTATCAAATGCAGTTGTATCAAAAGAAGTCGATTTTGGTATTGCAATATGTGGTAGTGGTATAGGAATTAGTATTGCATGTAACAAAGTAAAGGGTATTCGTTGTGCTAAAGTAGATAATGTAAAAGAGGCTTATTTAACTAGATTTGATAATGATGCTAACATTTTAGCGTTAAATGGGACTATGCCAAAATTCAGAGCAAAAGATATTGTTGATAAATTTTTATCCACAGATTTTTCAAATCTTGAAAAGCATATAAGAAGAATTAAGCAAATAAATGAATATGAAGAAGGAAAGCATAATGAGTGTTAAATTTTTTATCTATATTTTTGTTTCTATATTAGTAGTATGGTCAATGGAAGCAGTTAATATAAATCAGATTTTTAAAAAAGGAAGAGTTTTTCAAGCTAGAATATTTTATCTTATATTAGGATTAGCGCTTATATATTTGGTAAGTAATTTTGTATATGATTTTTTTATCTCATCGAAAATAATATAATTTTTTTGTATAAAAATAAACCTTATTGTTAAGAATGATAATGAGGTGAAAATAATGAACAAAAAAAGAAAGTTAAAGGGATTTGTAATGCCAACAATATATGTTATGTTGGTTGCTATGCTAGTAATATCGACATTTATGACTTTTTCTAATTCAAATGATGAAACTGTAGAAGAAGATATTACTTATGTATCGAGTGTAATTTGGTCTAACGATACACCGGTTGTAGCTACAGATAAAGTTATAGTAAAACCATTTACTAATAAGGATGTTGCAATAGGTAAATATTACTATGATTATAAAGATGGCAGTGATGAACAACAAAATGCAATTATTTTCTATGAAAATAGCTATATTCAAAATTCAGGAGTTGATTATATTTTTGAGGATAGCTTTGATGTCGTTAGTATATATGATGGGACAGTAATTAAAGTCGAAGATAATGATATAGTAGGCAAAACTGTTGAAATCAAACATGACAACAATATAATTAGTGTTTATCAGAGTCTAAGTGAAGTAAATGTAAAACAAGGTGATACTATAACTCTAGGGACTAAAATAGGTAAGAGTGGTAACTCTAAAATAAATAAAGATTTAGGCAATCACTTACATTTCGAAATTTACGTTAATGGACAAGTAGTAAATCCCGAGGATTGTTACAATAAAAAATTAACAGATCTACAGTAGGCGCACTGCCTTTTTTTATTCATAATATTAAAAAAAGACTATATACTTTACTGAAAGTAGGGTATATATGAATAAATATATTATTGATAGAGTATTAGAGGAAGCTAACTATATAATAAATACAAATTGTAATATAAGAGATACAGCGAAAAAATATAATGTTAGTAAAAGCACCGTGCATAAAGATCTTCACGAAAGATTGTTGGAAATAGATACAGCATTATATAAACAAATCGCAAATATTTTTGCTAATCACCTAGATTTAAGACATATAAATGGAGGAGAAGCTACTAGAAAAAAATATGCAAAATTATAGAGAAGGGAGAAACTATGAAAGATATAGGAATAGATTTAGGAACAGCAAATGTTTTAATATATGTAAAAGGTGAAGGCATAGTATTAAATGAACCAAGCGTTGTAGCAATTGATACAGAAACAAACAATGTACTTGCTATAGGAAGTGAAGCAAACGAAATGTTAGGTAGAACTCCTGGTAAAGTTAAAGCTATAAAACCATTAAAAGATGGTGTTATAGCAGATTTTGAATATACTGAGGTTATGTTAAATCACTTTATTAAGAGAATTAAAGGAAGAGGGATTTTAGCCAAACCGAGAATATTAATCTGTTGTCCGTCTAATATAACTGCTGTGGAAAAAAATGCTATAAAAGAAGCTGCTGAAAGAATAGGGGCAAAAAAAGTTTTTGTTGAAGAGGAACCAAAAGTTGCTGCGGTTGGTGCGGGAATGGACATATCAAAACCTAGTGGAAATATGGTAATAGATATCGGGGGAGGAACTACAGATATTGCAGTTTTATCTCTTGGAGGAATTGTGACCAGTCAATCATTAAAAGTTGCAGGGAATTCATTTGATCAGGCCATCATTGATTATGTAAAAAGCAAGCATAAATTATTAATTGGGGATAGAACGGCAGAAGATATTAAATTTAAATTAGGGGCTGTTTTTAATGGCGATAAAGATAATAAAATGGAAATAAAAGGAAGAAATTTAACGAAAGGACTTCCATATACTATAGAAATAAGTGAAAAGGAAATTGAGGAGGCCTTATATCCTCTAGCTATGGAGATTGTAAAGAAAACAAAAGAGGTATTAGAAAAAACACCACCAGAGTTATCCGCAGATATTGTGGATAAAGGGATAGTGTTAACTGGAGGGGGATCATTAATAAAGGGAATGCCTGAATTGTTTGAACAAGAATTAAAAGTTCCAGTATTTATTTCAGAAAGCCCATTGACATGCGTAGCAGAAGGCTGTGGAATTTTGCTTTCAAATATTGATTTGATAGATAAGTAAACTGTTAGAATATTTTGACAGTTTTTTCTTTGCATGGAAAATATTTGTGCTATAATTAATTTGGAGTGATTAAAATGTTTGGAAAGGACATAGATTACATATTGTTAATTGTTTCAGTAACCTTTGTTTTCACTGCATTAATAATGCCCTTAATGGTTAGGATAGCTAAACATGTAGGCGCTATAGATATTCCTAGGACAAGACACATTCATACAAAACCTATGCCGAAACTTGGTGGGCTTGGAATATTTTTAGGCTTTTTATTTGGATATATGTTATTTGGAATAAATAGCATTCAAATGAATTCTGTTTTAATAGGAAGCTTTATAATAGTGATGTTAGGTATAATTGACGATATCAATCCTATAAAATCTTATCAGAAACTTATAGGTCAAATTGCCGCGGCTTGTGTTATAGTTTTTTATGGTAAAATTTTATTAAGCAATGCAACATTGTTTGGATATAATTTGGAATTTGGAATATTAAAATATCCAATTACACTACTATTTATAGTTGGCTGCATAAACATAATAAATTTAATAGATGGAATGGATGGCTTAAGTGGTGGAATAACATCAATTTTCTTTATTACCATTGGTGTGATTTGTTTCTTCCAAGGAAAACTTGATAGTTTGGTAGCTGTTATTGTTTTTATCATGTTAGGAGCAACTTTGGGATTCTTACTTCACAATTTTTATCCTGCTAAAATATTTGCTGGTGATAGTGGATCAATGTTTATGGGGTTTATAATATCGATTGTAGCATTATTAGGTTTTAAAGGAACTATGCTTACTTCTTTGCTTGTCCCGCTTATGATACTTGCAATTCCTATTTTAGATACTTTATTTGCAATAATAAGAAGATCATTAAAAGGGCAACCAATATTTACTGCTGATAAAGAACATATGCATCATCAATTTTTAAAAATGAACTTTTCTCAAAGGACAACAGTTCTTATAGTTTACGCAATTAACATTTTATTTTCTCTTGCATCAATATTTTATGTGTTAAATGATTCTAGAAAAGGAATTATCATATATATAATACTATTTTTCTTAGTTCTCTGGTTTGTATTGAACACTGGCATTATATCAGATAAAATGAGTAATAAGGTCAAGGATATGGAAAAGAAAGGAATTTGGAGAAAGAGAAAAAAATAGTTTTCTCTTTTTGAGTGAAAGTGTGATTTTATGATAAAGTTTATTATTTGTGACGATAATGAAAATTTTCTTATTAAAGAAAAGAAGTTAATAAATAATTTAATGATGAATTATGATACGGATTATAAAATTAAAGACTTTAGTGATTATACTCAAGAATTTAATGAGGAAATGGAAGATGAATCTAGTTTTAAAATTTATCTTTTAGATATTCAAACAGATACTAGTTCTGGACTAGATATAGCAAGGAGAATCAGAGAAGAATTAGATGACTGGACATCTATAATAATCATGATAACAGCTTTCAATGAATTTAGGTATGAGGCTCTAGGGACACGTCTTTATTTGTTAGATTTTATTAGCAAACTAAACGAATGTGAAGACAATTTAAAGGAAACTTTAAGAATAGCTATAAAGCATTATGATAATAGAAGAAAAAGTTTAAAGTATGAATATAATTATATTATGAAAAATATTGAATATAGACATATAGTATATATTGAAAAAGAACTAGATAGTAAAAGGTGTATAATCAAAACAACATATGGAGAGCAATTTATAAATAAAAGTCTAAATGATATTTTTAAAATGTTAGATAAAAGATTTGTAAAAACTAGTAGAAGCTGTATAGCAAATACTGATTTTATCGAAGAATTTAATGTTTCGGAGAATAAAATATCGTTCAAAAATGGTGATTGTACATATTTAGTATCAAGAAGTATGAAGAAGGAATTGAAAGAATATGTTAAAAGTAATCATTGATTTAGCTACATTTTTAGTTATGCCAATAAGTGGTTTTTTTGTAATAAAGAACCTAACAGGTAGTGATGAGAAAATATATAGTTTAAAAAATGTCTTAATCCTATTTTTATTAGTAATTGCCAACGCGTTGATTTACAACATTGAGTATAAATATATGATTACATTAGTTAATTTTTTCTTTCTGGTTTTAGGGTATAAGTTTATATTTAAAAAAAGTTTTTTTCAATCACTAATTTTGACTGTTGTTCTTATAATATTGGCTGCTATTTCAGATGTGGTTTTATACATTATAATGTCTAATATATTTGAACAATCAACGTTAAAGGAAACGGGTATAGTTATGCTCATAAGCAATATTTTAGTTGGAGTAGTAACGGTTTTATTATCGAAAATTAAGACTCTAATAAAATTTATAACTAATTTATTGTTGAAATTTAATAAAAACAGTAGTGCTCAATTTTTATTAATATCAAGTTTATGGATTTTTATTATAAGTTTATTATGCTATTCCATAGTTACTTCTCCAATTAATAGTTTTACTTTTTGGATTGGTATTTGTATTGAGGTAGTATTCATTGTTTTTATGCTCAATTATTTTAGAGATAAATATAGATATATAAGTTTGAATGAAAAGTTTGATGACTTGTACAATTATATTCAAACTATGGAAGAGTATATAGACAGTGAGAAACTGAATATACATGAATATAAAAATCAGTTAAGTGTAATAAAGAGTATGACTAACAATAAAAAAATAAAGGCATATATCGATTCATTGGTTGTAGAAACTAAAATAGAGGGAGAATGGAGTAGTGAATTGAAAAATCTTCCTAAAGGTGGTTTGAAAGGATTACTTTATTATAAGCTTGCACAAGCAAGTTCAAGGGGAATAAATGTTCTTGTTACAGTTAGTAAAGATTGTAACAGTGTATTCAAGAAATTTTCTCTAGAAGAGACAAAACAATTATCAAGGTTAGTTGGAATATATATGGATAATGCAATAGAGGCCACTGCCAATACTAAAAAGAAAAATTTAACTTTGGAAATTTATAAGATTAAAGGTAATGTTAATATTGTTATATCAAATTCAATAGAAGAAGATATTGATTTGAAACAAGTTACTAAGAAAGGATTTAGCTCTAAAGGAAAGGGTAGAGGCAATGGGCTATATCTTGCTAAAAAGATGTTAGCTAAGAATACTAAAATAGAAGCTGAAAGTAAAATCTTAAATGGATTTTATGTACAAAAGATTATAATAAAATAAAAAAGGTTGTCGTAGTGACAGCCTTTTTTAGTCCATGTTTTTAAGTGCTTTTGGTTCATCAAGAATAAGCCAAGTACATCCTACTGATGCAGCTGTTGAAGCAACCAAAGCAATTGCTGCTAATGCGCATGATAATAATTTCTTCATGATTACCTCCTTTTTAATTCTTTTTATATTAAAATACACCGGCGTATTTTAAACAATTTTTTTGTAATTATCGTATGGCATTCCTAAAAGTTTATATATATAAGGATTTATCATAAAAGCCTCAATAATTAATGCAGTTAGTATAATGCTAGTTACTAACTGATCCTTGATTATAAAAATCAAAATTATGTATATTATCGAAACAATACAGGATGCTATTTTTCTATACTTTCTTTTTTTGGCGTTTGTCAATGGTCTTTTAACTGTATCGGCAGGCGCAAACAATAAATAATCTATAAAACATAAAAATGATATTATTGATTTTGAAAGAACATTAATAGGAGTATTGATTATTATAAATGTCATACCTACAATTGTTAATATTGATGTAATCAAACAAGTAATACTTTTATCAGCGTGAACTCCAAATGCGGGATACCTAATTATATTTAAAAATATTAATACAAGCACGACTTCTTTAAATATTCCTAATATCAAGGATATCAGGGCAATTATTACTAATTTAGTGAATGTCAAATATAATCCTTCAAGTCCATATTTGATTTTATCCAAATCGTCTTCGGAATAGTTTTTATTATATTTTGTTATGAATTTTACTGAATTTGTTAAAAAAACTTCTTTCATATTTGCTCCTTATATTTACTTGTCATAAGTATATCTCATTTTTTGAAGTAAAAATGAGAAATCTTTCACTTGCAAGAAATGTCATATTTTGTTATAATCTAGTTAGCAGTAAGTTAACTGAGTTGCCAAAAAAGTACGAATAATGACCAATTACAGAAAGTGACAAAAACTGACTTGGTTTTCTGATAAAATTAAAGTACACGGAAGTTATCAACTATAGCGTTGCTTTGTTGTGTACATGATGTGAAAATTTAAAGATGGGAAGGTGAGGTGTATGGTTAAAGTGCGAGGTCGTGTTAAATGGTTTAATAACGAAAAAGGCTATGGCTTTATTGAATATAAAGATAATGAAGACATTTTTGTACATTATTCTGCTATTAATCAAGAAGGTTATAAAACATTGACTGAAGGACAATACGTTGAATTCAACTTAGTAGAAACCGCTAAAGGATATCAAGCATTAGATGTTGTTGTAATCAAAGAAGCAGCTACCATAAAATAGGTGGCTTTTTTCTTTTTTTTATGTTATTATGATTATAGGAGATGATGATATGGAAATTTTGATAAGAGGAGATAAAATTAAGGTAACTCAATCAATTAATGACTATTTAAATGAAAAATTAAGCAAGTTAGAAAAATATATAGACGATTACAATAATGTTAGGGCTACTGTAGTTATCAAGGTTAAGAATCATGAACAGAAGGTAGAAGTAACAATACCATTGAAAAAATTTATTCTGCGAGCAGAGGAAAGCAGAGAAGATTTGTATGCAGCAATTGATGTAGTTGTAGATAAAATAGAAAGACAAATTAGAAAAAACAAAACAAAACTTCAATCAAAAAAAATCAAAGATAATAAAGATATAGTTATTGATTTCATCGAAGATTATGATGAAAAAGAAACTAACATAGTAAAACGTAAAAAGATAGAAGTAAAACCTATGAGTGAAGAAGAAGCTATAATTCAAATGGAACTTTTAGGACATAGTTTTTATCTATTTAAAGATGCTACAACATTAAGACCGACTTTAGTATATAAAAGAGATGATAATAATTACGGGGTTATTGAAACTGAATAAAATCTATTAAAAAGGGAATTATGCTTTAAAAATCCCTTTTTTTTTGATACAATATATTTTACAGGAGATGATGGTATGAACTTATTAAAAAAGTTGTTTGATCATGAATATAAAGAATTAAAAAAATTCTCTGGAATTGCTGATGAAATAGATGCGTTAGGAGAAGAATATGCAAAATTATCGGATTATGAATTGAAATCTAAAACCGATGAATTTAAGAAAAGACTTAAAGACGGAGAAACTCTTGATGATATTTTAGTAGAGGCATATGCTACAGCAAGAGAGGCTTGTTTCAGGGTTATTGGCGAAAGACCTTATTATGTACAATTGTTAGGAGCAATTGCTATACATTTTGGTAACATTGCTGAAATGAAAACTGGAGAAGGAAAAACATTGACTTCTGTTATGCCAGCCTATTTAAATGCCCTAAATGGTGAAGGAGTTCATATAGTAACAGTAAACGAATATTTAGCTGATCGTGATGCTAATTGGATGGGAAATATCCACAGGTTTTTAGGACTTACTGTTGGTACTAATTTGAGGAGCTTATCTCCAAAAGAAAAGAAAGAACAGTATGAATGCGATATTTTATATACAACAAATAATGAACTTGGATTTGATTATCTAAGGGATAATATGGTTGTAAAAAGTGAAAACAGAGTTCAACGTGGACTTAATTTCGCGATTATAGATGAGGTCGATTCAGTTTTAATAGATGAAGCAAGAACCCCTTTGATTATTTCGGGTGGAGAAGTAAAAAGCAATAATCTTTATATAGATGCAGATCGTTTTGTTAAAAAGCTTAGTAAAGAAAAGGATTATTTATATGACGAAAAGACAAAAGCAGTCACATTAACAGACGATGGAGTAAAAAAAGCAGAAAAAAGTTTTAATGTAGATAATCTATATGATATAAATAATACGAATCTAGTACATCACATTAATCAAGCATTAAAAGCTAATTATGCCATGAGAAATGATGTTGATTATGTTGTTCAAGATGGAGCAATTATAATTGTAGACCAATTTACCGGACGTTTGATGAAAGGACGTGCTTTTAGTGATGGACTTCATCAAGCTATTGAAGCAAAAGAAGGAGTACAAATTCAACAAGAAACAAAAACTCTAGCAACAATTACATTCCAAAATTTATTTAGAATGTATAAGAAACTTTCAGGTATGACAGGTACTGCGAAAACAGAAGAAGAGGAATTTAGAAATATATACAATATGTTTGTTATTCAAATTCCAACCAACAAAGAAGTAATAAGAGATGATGAGCCTGATTTGGTTTATGCTACTCAAGCAGGTAAATACAAGTCCTTAATTAATGAAATTGAGCAAAGATATAAAAAAGGACAACCAGTTCTTGTTGGTACTATTGCAATAGAGACAAACGAGCTTATCAGTTCCATGTTAAAAAAGAAAAAAATACCACATGAAGTTTTAAATGCTAAAAACCATGCGCGTGAGGCTGAAATTATTGCAAAAGCAGGAGAAGCTAAATCGGTAACTATTGCAACTAATATGGCAGGACGTGGAACCGACATCAAACTTGGTGAAGGAGTAAAAGAGCTAGGTGGTTTATGTGTTCTAGGTACAGAACGTCATGAATCTCGCCGTATAGATAATCAGTTACGTGGTCGTTCAGGAAGACAAGGTGATCCTGGATTTACCCAATTTTATGTTTCTATGGAAGATGAACTTATGGTACGATTTGGTACTGATAGAATAAAAGGAATGTTGCAATCGATAGGACTTGCTGAAGATCAACCAATCAAAAGCAAAATGTTTACAAACGCTATAGCGACTGCACAATCTAGAGTAGAAGGAAATAACTTTGATATAAGGAAACAACTTCTTCAATATGACGATGTTATGAATAATCAAAGAGAAATTATGTATGGAAAGAGAAATGAAATTCTAGATAATGAATCTATTCATGATACTGTATTAAAGAGTATTCATGACCATGTGACTGATTTAGTTCAATCTCATGTATTCCCAGAGGGGCATTTAACAGACAATGATGTTAAAGAAATTGTTGATTATGCTAATGAAAACTTATTCAAACAGACTTTAAACGTAAAAGACATTAAAGATAATAGTGAAAATAATTTAATTGAAATTATTTACAATATTATAGTTGAAGAATATGAAGAAAAGATAAAAGGATTACCAAAAGAGGTAACTGATGAATTTGAAAAGGTAATTGTTTTAAATATTATAGATCGTTATTGGACTGAGCATATCAATACTATGGCACATTTAAGAGAAGGAATTGGCCTTAGGGGATATGCACAGGATGATCCTCTAAGAGCGTATACTATAGAGGGTTTTGAAATGTTCGATCAAATGATGCAGAATATTGATAAAGATGTTACAATACTTCTAATAAAAGCAGAAATAACACAAAATATCGAACGAAAAGAAGTGTCTAAAAAACAAATTACTAATGATGGAAAAGATCATATTAAGCAAACTCCAAAGAAAGTAAAGAAAATAGGAAGAAATGATCCATG
>JAEDKN010000044.1 GCA_016295795.1 Bacilli bacterium | reverse complement strand
CCTTTGATTATTTGGTCCAAAGATACTGAAGCAAAAACAATTGATACAGTTATGGGTATGTATGATGTTATGCCCACTTTAGGTAATATGTTTGGTTTTTATAATAAATATGCCTTGGGACACGATATATTTAATCATTTAGATGAAAATATAGTTGTATTCCCTACAGGAAATTGGGTAACTAATAAAGTATATTATAATAGTCAAAAGAATGAATATCTTGTTTTAAAAGGTAGTGTTATAAGTGAAGAATACATTGAAAAAAATAATAAATATGCGGATGATTTGTTGGGTATTTCTAATTCTATAATATCATATGATTTAATTAAAAATGTTTCAAAGGAAAATGTAGACGAATCAAAGATTATCGGAGGAAATAATTAATGAAGAAAAAAAAGAATATTATATTGGTTTGTGTGTTATTGATTGTAATATTACTTATAGCAATAGGATATTGGTTTTTTGCAAATTTTTATAATAAAAAATCTGTAGAAGAAGCAAAGATATTAAGCAAGATAGATGGTTATAATTATAATTTGTATGATAACCAAACAAAAAACTATAAAGAATTGTTTGAAGAATTAAACAAAGTATTAGCGAATGATCTTGTTGATGAAAAACAATATGTTGAACTTATAAGCAAAATGTTTATAATCGATTTTTATACTCTTGATAATAAATTAACTAATTTGAATATTGGTGGAGTAGATTTTCTTCATTCAAGTATTGTTTCTAATTTTAAAGAAAAAGCAAATGATACTATGTATAAATATGTTAAAAGCAATATTTATGGTGATAGAAAACAACAATTACCAATAGTAGATGAAGTTACTGTAGAAAATATAGAACAAAAAACATTTAAATATGATGATGCTAGCGATCCTAAAGCTTATTATGTTAATGTTAAATGGACCTATAAAAAAGATTTAGGATATGAAAAAAATAAGACATTGATTTTTGTTCATGAGGATAAAAAATTGTCTTTGGTTGAGATGAGTTAATTCTTATCTTTTTCTTTATATTTAGTTAAATTTATTGACAAACTAATTCCTAGAATTATAATAAAAAATCAAAAAGGAAGTGAACCTATGGATAGAGTTATATTAATAAAATATGGTGAATTAACCACTAAAAAAGGAAATAGAAAATTTTTTATAAATACTTTATATAAAAACATTAGTGAAAAATTAAAAAACTATAACGTAAAAATTTACAAAGATATTTCTCGCATGTATATTGAATTTAAAGATAGTGATTTAGATAAAATTTTAAAAAGAATAAATTCAATATTTGGAATACATGAATATTTAGTTGCATACAAAATTGATAGTAACGTGGAGTCTATTAAAAATAGTGTTTTAGATATTATTTCCAAGGAAAATTTTTATACCTTTAAAGTAGAAACTAAAAGAAGTGATAAGAATTTTGAGTTCTCCAGTATTGATTTTTCTAGGATGATAGGAGGATTAATTCTAAAAAACTTTAAAAACAAAAAAGTTGATGTTCATAATCCTGAATTGTTATTAAATATAGAAATTAGGGAATACTATACATATATATATACAAATGCATATAAAGGTTTAGGCGGATATCCAAATTCAACTCTTGGGAAAGCTATGCTTATGCTTAGTGGAGGAATAGATTCTCCAGTTGCTGGATATTTAACTTTAAAAAGAGGAATAAAATTAGAATGTATATATTTTGAAGCGATTCCACATACCAGTATTGAGGCTAGAAATAAAGTAATTGAGCTTTCAAAAAAATTATCTGTATATACTGATAAAATATTTTTACATATAATACCATTTACTGAGATTCAGGAAAGTATTTATAAAAATATTGATAGTGAATATTGTATTACTATTATGCGCAGAATGATGTATCGTATAACTGAAAAATTAGCAAAACGCAGAAACTGTTTAGTTATATGTAATGGTGAATCAATAGGGCAAGTAGCGAGTCAAACATTAACTAGTATGTCAGTTATAAATAATGTCACAAACATGCCTATTATAAGACCAGTATCTTGCTTGGATAAATTGGAAATTATCGAAATTGCAAAAAAAATAAATACTTATGAAACAAGTATTTTGCCGTTTGAAGATTGTTGTACAGTATTTGTACCTAAACATCCGGTTATAAATCCAAAGTTGGAAAAATGTATAGAATTTGAAAAAAAATTTGATTATGAAGATATGATAGACAAAGCAATAGATAATGTTAATACAATTGTAATTACTGAGAATTTGACTGATACAGATTATGAAGAATTGTTATAGGGAAAAATTTCCAGTCGAATTTATGTATTTAATGTAAAAAATTTCACATCCTATGAATGTATAGGAGGTGAAAACAATGAACAACAGTAAAGATTCAATGAAAATGCATGTTCCAGGTGCTAAACAAGCTATCGACAAAATGAAATATGAAATAGCTAATGAATTTGGTGTTAACTTAGGTCCAGACACTACTTCACGTGCTAATGGTTCAGTTGGTGGTGAAATCACTAAAAGATTAGTACGTCAAGGAATGAGTCAATTAAGCGGAAGCTATAATAATAACAATTACTAATAATATATAATTAAAACAGCTTTAGTTTTGTGCTAAGGCTGTTTTTTTAGCATTTTTCTTAAATTATTTTTATCTTCTTCATTAGGCTGATATATGTCATAATGAGTACATCTAAGTCTTTTGGAATCATAATTTACTAGTGTTATCAGTATCAATTCATCGAGTATTTCTCTTTTTTTACATTCTTGATCCAATAAAATAGTTTCTAACTTTTCTCTAACCCCATCTTTTCTAGACAATTTTATTTTATTCTTCAAAATATTTGTTACTGTTACAAACAAATTATATGCAATATTAATTTCTGAAAAAGTTAACATATATAATTTGTCATTTTTTCTTAAATCTTCTACAATGTTTATTTTTTGAGTTGAAGTTAAGTAGGGTGAAAAAATATAATTATTTACATTTTCTCCTCTCAAAATAATTTTTTCTTTATCTAATCTTAAAATTGTTTCTGCTTCTTGATCTGAGTAATTATACAATGAACATAACATTTGTTTATTCCATATTTTTAATTCTTCTTCGTGTTGTGGATTTTTATCTCTATGTATAGCTAAAAATTCATATTCGCTGATTCCATATGCTTTATTCATATATTATCCCCCTTTTTTCTTGCATATTATATCATAATTTATGAAAAAAATAAAGAAAAATAGTAAATACAGTGGTATATATTCTTTACCAAAATGTTTGAATATGCTAAAATAATCATTGTAGAAATGAGGAATATTATGAAAATTATGTCAATTAATGCGGGAAGTAGTTCCCTAAAGTTTAGTTTATTTAATATGGATAATAACAAAGTGTTATTATCAGGATTGTTTGAAAGAATTGGGATAGAAGGGTCTTGCTATACTTTAAAATATGATGAGTATAAGATAAAACAAGAAGAAGATATTAAAAGCCATTCTGATGCTGTTAAAATACTTATGGATAAGTTAATAGAATTGGGCATTGTTAATAACCTAGAAGAAATAGATGGTATTGGTCATAGGATAGTTCATGGAGGAGCGATTTATAAAGAATCTGTTGTTGTAACTGACAAAGTTTTAGATGATATTATTGCTCTTAGTGATTTGGCACCTCTTCATAATCCTGCACATGCAATGTGTATTAAGGCTTTTAAAGAAGTTTTACCAAATACACCTATGGTTGCTGTTTTTGATACAGCATTTCATCAAACTATAGAAAAGGATAGATATTTATATGCGGTTCCATATAGTTGGTATGAAGATTACCAAGTAAGGAAATATGGAGCTCATGGAACTAGTCATAGATATGTTTCTTTAAAATTAAAAGAGGAATTAAAACGCGATGATTTAAATATTATTTGTTGTCATTTAGGAAATGGTGGAAGTATTACTGCAATAAAGAATGGGAAATGTATAGATACTTCAATGGGATTTACTCCTCATGCTGGTATTATGATGGGAACTAGGAGTGGAGATATAGATGTTTCTATGGTACCTTATGTAATGGAAAAAGAAGGTAAGAGCGCTGGAGAAATCATGAATGATTTGAATAAAAAATCTGGTTTCTTAGGTGTAAGTGGTTTAAGTAGTGATTCTAGAGATATAGAAGATGGTGTAAAAGAGGGCAACGAAAGATGTATACTAGCACAAAAAATGTATGTAAATTCAGTTGTTAAGTATATTGCACAATACTATGTTTTACTAGGTAAAGTAGACGTAATTGCATTTACAGCAGGAATAGGCGAAAACAGTATATCAACAAGAAGTGATATTATTGAAAAATTAACTTGTTTAGGAATTGAACTTGATGCTGAAGCAAATAATACTAGAGGGAAATTTGCTAAAATAAGTGCTAAAAATTCAAGTGTTGATGTGTACGTTGTACCAACTAATGAAGAATTAATGATAGCGCAAGATACTCTTAATTTAATAAATAGATAGGACGATAAGATGTATAATGAAATTTATGAAAAAATAAAAAAGCATGATACTATTGTTATAGTAAGACATATTGGGGCAGATCCTGACTCGTTAGCTAGTCAACTCGCATTAAGAGATTCTATTAGACTTACTTTTCCGAATAAGAAAGTACTTGCTTGGGGAAACAGCAGTGCTAGATTTGATTACTTTCCAAGATTAGACAAGTTTGAAGAGTTATCAGATATATTACTTATAGTAACTGATACACCAGATAAGAAAAGAATTGATTTTTCTTGGACGACTAACATTATAGATTCTATAAAAATAGATCATCATCCTTATATAGAAACATTTTGTGAGTTAGAATATATTGATGATACTGCATCTAGCGCTTCGGAGTTAATATTAGAGCTTATTAATAATACTCCGTTATTAAATAGTGATGAAATAGCTAAAACCATTTTTACTGGGATTGCATCTGATACTAATCGTTTTATGTTTAATGCAAGTTCTAAGGTTTTACGACTTGTATCTAATCTTTTTGATGAATATAATGTTGATGTTACAGAAGTATACTCAAATTTATATATGAGACCATTAAATGAAGTTAGGTTGCAAGGCTATATTGCGCAAAATATAGTTGTTAGTGAGAATGGCTTTGGATATGTTAAAATATCGAATGACACTTTAAATAAGCTTTCTGTTGATTCTGGATCCGCAGGTAATATGGTTAATAATTTTAATTATATAGAAGGAATGTATGTTTGGGCAGTTATTACTGAGGATATTAAAAATAATTTATTTAAAGTTAATATCAGATCCAGGGGTCCTGTTATAAATATTGTCGCAGAAAAATATAATGGTGGTGGTCATAAAATGGCTAGTGGAGCTAGATTATCAACCATGGAAGAAGTCGATTTATTACTCAAGGACTTAGATGAATCTTGTAAGATATATTTAGAAGAAAGAGTGATTGACAATGAAGATTAATAGTGTTGATATGGATGTTATGGCTGTTCGAAGAAGCCAATATCCTGTGGAAGGATTACCAGAATTTTTATTAATTGGTAAAAGTAATGTTGGGAAGAGTAGTTTTATTAATACATTGGTTAATAGAAAAAATCTTGCTAGAATTTCGTCTGTGCCAGGGAAAACGCAAACACTTAATTTTTATTTGGTAAATGAAAAGTTTTATTTAGTAGATGCACCAGGATATGGTTATGCATCTGTTAATAAACAGCAACAAAAAAAATTCGGATTGATGATAGAAGAATATCTTCAGAAAAGGGAAGAATTAAAAAGAGTTTTTTTACTTGTTGATTTTAGGCATAAACCTAGTGAAAATGATTTATTAATGTATAATTTTCTAAAATATTATAATATTCCAGTAACAGTAGTGGCAACCAAAGTTGATAAAGTAGGTGCTAGCAAAAAAGATAAAAATTACAAAATTATAAAAGATACTCTTGATATTGTTGTTGGAGATAATATTATTTTGTTCTCTAGTGTTTCTAAGATGGGAAAAGATGAAATATTGAATATGATAGAAGACTTAACTAATGAATAAGTTTAAGTCTTTTTGTTTTACCAATTTTTTAAAGTTTCATATTATATCATAGGTGATTAAATGAAAGTTTGTGAATTAGAAGATGATTCATACAAGGTGTTTATAAATAATGAAAAAATAAAAAGTGTTAATTTCTATTCCGAAGAAAGTTTGGAAGTTTTTATAAGAGATATTATTATGCAATTGAAACATAGATATAATGTTATGTTAAGAGGACTCTATGATGTATCAATTTTCTTGAATGAAAAAGTAGGAGCTTTAATTAATATAGAGAAGATAGAAGCGTTTTTATTGTCACAAAGAGATATTGATTTGAGAATTAAGATTGTATTTGATAGTAAATTTTATTTCAAAACTAAAGAATTTGAAATTGTAAAAGAATTTGATAATATATATTTTTATGATGATAATTATTATATAGA
>JAEDKN010000043.1 GCA_016295795.1 Bacilli bacterium | reverse complement strand
GGCTTCACTCGCTTTTTTAGCTGCCATTTATAGAGCTGGCTTCACTCGCTTTTTTAGCTGCCATTTATAGAGCTGGCTTCACTCGCTTTTTTGTTACTACATAAGTAGCATTATTATTATATGCATAACTGCACAACATAATCACTTATGTGCAATTAATATACCACATTTGCATGATTTTTGCAACTATTTTTTTATTTTAAATTTTTTAAAGATTAAAAGTTATCTAAGTTACATAAATAATTTATATAAATTAAATACTTAAAAGTAAAAATTCCAACCCCACTTCTCCATTTACATTACCTAATTTAATATCTTTATCTAAATTAGCTAATTTTAAAATAATATCTAATATTTCCTTAACACTATAACTATAACACATATTTCTAGCTAATTTAACAGGATAAGGATGTACCTCTAATTCTTTAGCTATTCTGTCATCACTATAACCATCACTTATTAATCTCTTAACTTGATATAATAAAATATATTTATTAGCAAGCATATTAATAATCATAATAGGATCACTTTCAAGTAAACATTCATGGTATAATCTTAACATCTTATTCTTATCCTTGTTCGTAATAGAATCCACTAAAGCAAATAAACTACTATCAATATTTTCGTTAATAAGTAAATTAATACTATTCTTATCTATTATCTTATCCTCTAATTTATATAACATCAATTTATCTAATTCATTATTTATAGAAGATAAGTTATTCCCTATTTTATTTAAAATCATTCTAGCTTCACTAATATTTATTTGATAACCATTCTCTTTTAAATAAGATATTATATAATTAGTATCAACCTCTTTTTTATTTAAATTAATAATATTTCCTTTATCACTCATTATCTTAGTAATCTTTTTTCTATTATCTATCTTATCACCAAGTAAAGTAAATATTAAATAAGACTTATCATTATAATTATTTAAATAACTAATAATCTTATCAGTATCAACCTCATTACTAGAAGTAAATATATTAGAATCATTTACTATAATTAACTTAGTATCACTAAAAAGATTAAAAGTATTAGCATCTTCTAAAATATTATCAATACTATCTTCATTTAATGAATACTTAATAATACTATTTTTATCTATATTATTTTTTTTTATTATTTTATCTATTTCCTTATTTATTAAATATTCATCTAACCCATATATTAAATAATTATTATTCATTACTTCCTCCTACATAACCATACCCTATCCCTAATTTAGGTTTAACTCCTTTATATTTAAATAACTCACTAACACTTACAATTCTATAACCTTGCTTCTTTAATTCAGGTATAACCATCTCTACTGCGTTAGAAGTAGCCGTAAAAGTATCATGCATTAAAATTATATCACCATCACTAACATATTTTAATATTTTATCCTTAATCTTATTAGAATTATGATATTTCCAATCTAAAGTATCTATATTCCATATAATAATCGGCATTGTACTAAGCTTCTTAATTCTTTTATTCATCGCCCCATAACTAGGTCTTAAAAACGTTGGCCTAATACCTGTTTTATTATAAATAATCTCATTCGTTAAATCTATTTCCTTTAATATCTCTTTATCACTTAATTTAGTTAATTCCTTATGTGAATAAGTATGATTTCCTATATCCATACCATTTTTAACTAAAACATCTAAAGTCTTAGCATATTTCTCTATCTTATTTCCTACTAGGAAGAAAGTTGCTTTAGAATCATATTTAACTAAAGTATTAACTATTTTAATCGTATTATAACTAGGACCATCATCAAACGTAAAAGCCACCATCTTATCACTCTTTGTATAATTTAAAATATCATAATTATCTTCTTCAAAAACTCTTTTTTTAATAATATTATCTAGTTCATAATTATAATTAATCTCATAAATATTTTCTTTAATAGTATTTAACTTAGTTACATATTCATAAAACTTAATAAAAATATTATTATCCTTAATATCATAATCATAATCAATAAATAAATCACCAGTATCTAAAATAATAGTATTAATCCTTTCATTCAAATAATTATCTACATAATTATCTACCTTATCATTATTAAAATAAGGATAATTTATCAAATATGAATAAGTATTATCTTCTTTTTTTATTATCTTATTAATAACATCATGCTTATTACTTAAAGAACTAAATACAAACAAAAACAATATAATTAATACTAAAAATATAATTATTAATAAGTGTTTTTTCTTTATCATTATATTCACCTATCTAATTATATTTTTTTAGTATTTAGTTATTATCTTTTTCCTAGTAAATCTTTAAATATTTTAGAAGTTATACTAGGATTAGCACTCCCCTTAGTCTCTTTCATTACTTGTCCAATAAAGAAATCTAAAACATTTCTTCCTTCTTTATATTTTAAAACCATATTAGGATTATTATCTATTATCTTATTAGCCATATTAATTAACTCCTCAGTATTATTCATACTAGTTATATTTAATTCACTTATTAAAGCAATTGGATCTTTTTCTTCTTCTAAGGCCTTAGTCAATACCTCTTTAGCCTGTTTAGAAGTGATATTACCATCTTCTACCTTCTTAATAAGATTAACTAACATATCTGGTTTAACTGATATTTCTAAAATATTCTTATCACTCTTATTTAAATAAGATAAAATAACATTATTAAGTAAATTAACTAAACTTTGTATATTCATACTAGAAGTTAATGCTTCTTCAAAATAATTAGAAATATCCTTATCTTTAGCTAACAAATTAGCATCCTTAAACGAAATATTATAATTAGATACATACTTCTTAATTCTATCAAACTGTAACTCGATCTTATTAGCAAGAACTTCCTTGATTAATGATTCATCTATCTTAACATTAGGAATATTTGGTTCAATAAAATATTTATAATCAATTGCATCTTCCTTACTACGCATTGCTATTGTTGTCTTAGTAGAATCATCATATCTTCTTGTTTCTTGTTTTATTTCTATACCTTGATTTAATAATTCTGTCTGTCTTTTAACTTCATATTCGATAGCCTCTTTTACTCCTGTAATAGAATTAACATTTTTAACTTCAACCTTAGTACCTAATTTAATATCATTTTCCTTCATTAAAGAAACATTAACATCACATCTTATTTGCCCTTTGTCAATTCTAGCCTCAGCGACATCTAAATATAAAAATAAATGCCTCAGATAATCTAAAAATGCTAAAGCCTCTTCCTTAGAATACATACACGGCTCTGTTACTATCTCAATAAGTGGTGTCCCACATCTATTATAATCAAGTAATGAAAAATCGCAGTAGTGATCAACACTAGCCGTATCTTCTTCTAAATGAATATCATGGATTAATATTTCCTTAACCTCTTCCCCTACATATATCTTAAACTTACCATTCGTGCCAAAAGGCATATGACTTTGAGTAATTTGATAACCCTTAGGTAAATCAGGATAAAAATAATTTTTTCTATCAAAAACTAACCTACTAGCAAGTTCACAATTTAAATGTGATGCTAATAACAATGCTTCATAAACCGAATACTTATTTAAATTAGGTAATATTCCTGGCATTCCTAAATCAACGACATTAACATTAGTATTAACTTCTTCACTATAAGCATTTCTTCCCTTAGAAAACACCTTACTTTTACTTTTTAACTCACAATGAACTTCTAATCCAATTACTGTCTTATACATCATTATCCCTCCTTGCAATAATATCATGATTACCTAACTTATTAGAAATATGATAAGCCATATTTAATACCAAACTATCTTCTTTTGCTCTACCAGTTAGATTAATAGAAATAGGCATATTATTAACATAGCCACAAGGAATAGTAATTGAAGGAAATCCTCCAAAGTTACCTATTTGTAAGTGATTTTCTAAAATTAAGTATTCTTCCGTTAACTTATCACTAGCATCTTCTAATAAAGGTGCAACAGTCCCACATGCTGGTAAAATATATCCATCATATTTCTTAAATAAATCATTTATCTTATCAACAATTATCCTTCTCACACGACAAGCATTTAAAAATAACTTCTCTTGATTCTCCTTTTGTAAAACATAACTTCCAATAACAAACCTTCTCTTTATTAACTCACTAAAACCCTTAGTTCTAGCATCAAATATCATATCATTAATATTATCCTTATCACTTCTAGGTCCATATAAAATACCAGTTAAATTAGCATTATTAGAAGTAGCCTCCGCACAAGAAATAATATTATAAGTAGGATATACTGCCTCGAGTAATTTTTTATCTATACTAACTTCCTCAATAATAAAACCTAATTCCCTTAATTTATCTATATTTTCCTTAAAATTCTTAATTATCTCATCGGTTTCCTTATTATTTGTTTTAACATTAATTACCTCTTTAATATAAAATAATTTTCTTCCTTTTATCTCATTATCTAAATTATCTAAATAATTAATGTTATCGTCTTCTAAACTTGTCATATCATTTGTATCTTTACCTTTTAATACATCGGTAACTATTGCCACATCCTTAACATTTCTAGCAAATATTCCCACATGATCCAAAGAAGATGCAAAAGCAAATAAACCATATCTTGAAATTCTACCATATGTAGGTTTAAAACCAACGACTCCAACGTATGAAGCTGGTTTTCTAACCGAATCTCCCGTATCAGATCCTAATGCAAAAGGAACAATGCCTGAAGCCACTGCATTAGCACTGCCAGAAGATGAGCCTCCAACCATCCTCTTTTTATCCCAAATATTTCTTACAACACCCGTATGGCATGTCGTTCCAGTTCCACCCATAGCAAGTTCATCCAAAGTGGTTTTTCCAACCAAAACACATCCTGCATCAATTAATTTTTGATATACAGTTGAATTATAAACTGGAATATAATCTTTTAAAATATTAGAAGAAGCCGTAGTTAAAATATCCTTAGTAGAAAAATTATCTTTTAAAGCATAAGGAATACCGTTCAATAAACTATTCTTATTAGAGGAATGCTCTAACTTATCTAAAATAGTTACAAAATTATTATAATCTCCATTAAGTTTTATTGCTAATTCCCTTGAATTATTAAATAAATCCTCAATAGTAATTTCCTTATTATCCAGTAACTTCCTTAATTCCAAAACACTTAAATTATCATATCTCATTTAAACCACCCTTGGTACCTTTACTTGATCATTTTCTATTTCCTTAGCATTTTTTAACACATCTTCCCTAGTTAATACCTCGATTAAATCATCACTTCTTAATTTAACTTCAATAGGAAAAGGCAAAACCATAGGTTCTATCTTATCAATATTATCAAATTTAGATATAATATCCATCTGTTTTAAAACAACATCAAATTCCTTTAACAAAGTCTCATACTCCAAATCATTCATATCAAACATTAATTTATGAGCATAATCTTTTAAATCACTAATATTTATATTCATACTCTCCTCCTTAATTACCCTAATATTGTATCATGTATAAATTAAGTTGTAAATTAATAATATTAAATTTAAGAAAATTTACTTTCATTCACAGTTACTCACGCGTTTTAATGCATTAGAACTCCTTTTAAACATTTACTTTCTTATGATAGTATGCTAAAATTACCTAAAGGAGATTTATATGGATAAAGAAAACACCATTGAAAAAGAAATAAATAAATTCTTAAAAAATTTCTTTAGTACCACTCATAACGAAAACAAAATACTTCTTAACAACATAAAAAAAATTTATGTACTAATATCTTTTCTATGTAATAATTTAGAAAAATTAGATATAGAAACCAAAGATTTAAGAAATAGTACTAGAAAAGATTACATAGAAAAAATACAATTAATAAATGATTTTTATAAAAGCATAGGAATAAATTTTAAAGTAAATGATATTGAAAAAAATGGAACAATAAATATTTTAGAAACAAATGAGCCCAAAGATGCTACTTCACAACTCACTTATGGCTACAATAATTATGTTCTTTGTGAAGAAAGAAGTTTTGATCCTAAAACCAAAGAAGTCATAACAACGTGTAGAAATTATCATAAATCTATAAATGTTTATAATAATGACTTATTAACCGATTCCATAATATGGGTTCATGAAATATCCCACTACAAAAATCAACCAGAAGAAAAAAGACATGAAGTAAATGATATACTAACTGAATTAATTGCATACACTGAAGAGTTATTATATATTGATTACTTAGAAAATATTGGTTATGAAGAAGAAGCAAAAATATTTAAGATAAATGAATATCAAACTTTTTATAATATCTTAAACTCTAGTTACTACATAATAAGAATAATTCTTCTTTATTATCTTTTAGGAAGTGTTTCTAAAGAAAATTATTTGTTATTATATAAAGAAGACAAAAACTATAATAAAGCACTAGAGTTATTTAATAAAGGTAAAAATGATATAAGATTATGTTATCATTATTCTATTGCTATAATCTCTTTATATAATTATATAGAATATAAAAAAGATAAGAGCTTCTTAGAAAACTTAAAAAGATTAAATAAAGAAATAATGAATTATAATATATCACTAGAAAATGCTTTAAAAATAATTAATCTAAAACCAGATAAAGAATCATTAAATAAAATATTAGA